>JAIXYD010000189.1 GCA_027490415.1 Streptomycetaceae bacterium | reverse complement strand
GTCATGCTGCAACGTATGTGACCTTCGATTTGATTAATCGCTATTTACGTTTTTCGGGATCATCGGTCGCCTTTGTTGAGAACATCACTGATATTGACGATCCTCTTCTGGAAAGAGCCGCACGCGATGGAGTCGACTGGCGTGAACTGGCGTTGTCACAGATAGAGCTTTTTCGTGGAGATATGGTGGCACTTCACGTCATCCCACCTGATCATTACGTGGGCGTTGTTGAAGCAATGCAGATCATCATCGATGCCGTTTCAGCACTCAACGAGAAGAACTCCACGTACAAGGTTGATGATGACCTTTATTTTGAAGTGCGATTAGACCCCGACTTCCTCACCCGAACACACCTCACTGAAGAGGTCGCAATGACTTACTTTGCAGAGCGTGGCGGAGATCCAAGCCGCTCTGGAAAGAAGGATCCTTTTGATGCACTCGTTTGGAAATCTCAACGTGAGGGTGAACCAGGATGGCCAAGTCCATTTGGAATGGGACGCCCAGGATGGCATATCGAGTGTTCGGCAATTGCTCTGCATTACCTAAAGCCGGACCCGACTGACGAATTCGCAATCGATATTCAAGGTGGCGGTAGCGACCTGATATTTCCTCACCATGACATGTCAGCGGCACAAGGCTTGATCGCTACAGGTCAAAAGTTTGCGCGATTCTTTGTTCATGCTGGAATGATCGGTCTTGACGGCACAAAGATGAGTAAGTCTTTAGGGAATCTCATCTTTGTTTCGAAACTAATTAAGCAAGGTGTAGAACCAATGGCTATTCGCCTTGCCTTGTTCGGCCATCATTATCGAAGCGATCACATGTGGGGGAGCACTGAAATATCAGATGCGTCCGAATTCTTGGAAAGAATCCGTTTGAACCTAGCTAAGGTTGATGTGGCACCGACGGAGATTGTGATTTCCGATCTCATTGAAGCGATTGCTAACGATCTAGATACCGTGAGAGCACTTGAGATAATCAAGAGATGGTGCGCCGAAACTGAAAGCGGCCAAACTGGCGGCTCAGCAGGTCAATTCTCACGAGTGTTAGATGATTTACTCGGACTTGCGATTTAGATTAATTTTCGTTTTGTCGACGCAAGAATCTCTCTAATTCTCGAGCTATTTCGTCTCCAGAAACATCCTTGAATTCAGCGGCATCTTTACTTTCTTCAAGTGCCTTTACATACTCTGAAACTTCGGAGTCTTCTTCGGCCATTTCCGAAACTTCATTCTCCCATTCCTGTGCCTGATGATTGAGATCCGCCAGAGCAATAGAGATCTCAAGGAAATCTTCAACGGCATTTACCAGCGCCAGAGTCGCTTTAGGAGACGGTGAATTAGATGCGTAATGCGGCAATCCAGCCCACAGTGAGACGCAATCAATTCCTCGCTTTAAACAACCATCCCCAATGATTCCAAGGATTCCAGTGGGTCCTTCATACTTGCTGATCTCGACTCCTAAACGAGCAGCAATGTCGGGATGTCCACCGCTACCACTGACAGATATGGGGCGAGTATGTGGCGCATCAGCCAACATCGCTCCCAATGTAAGCACTAGTTCCACTTCGAGATCATCAGCTAGGTCGAGTAGAAGTGAAGTAAAGGTTTTCCATCTCATAGATGGTTCAACGCCTAGAACTAAAACAAAGTCATTATCAAGGTGAGGCGTGCTCAATCCGTAGATTTGCGTGGAAGGCCAGTTAACGGATCGCACCAGCGAATCATCGACACTGATCATGGGACGATTTACCTGAAAATCATAGAAATCTTCCGGCTCATATTCTGCAATAAGAATTGCTTGAGCCGAATTTCCGCTTTGATCAAGATTTTCCAGCAGATGAGTCAACGCTCCGGAAGCGGCCTCGCCTGCATCACTCCAACCAGAGAAAGCCACGATCATGATTGGCTGCCTCAGCAGTGGGATTTGATAAATCTCCATAATGCTCACCTTAAGGTAACCTTTACCGCGTGACGAGCGAGAAAACACCTTCTGAACTAAGAAAAGCTCTCGCCTCTCGAGTAGTTATCGCCGATGGTGCGATGGGCACCATGCTCCAAGCTGCCGATCCCAGCCTTGAGGATTTCCAGGGACACGAAGGCTGCAATGAGATTCTCAACGTTTCCCGCCCCGATGTAGTCCGCTCAGTTCATGACGCATATTTGACTGTTGGCGTCGATGCCATTGAGACGAATACTTTTGGGGCGAACTGGGCAAATCTTGCAGAGTACGGAATCGAAGACCGAATCTATGAACTTGCCTATGCCGGCGGAGTTATCGCCCGACAAGCAGCGGATGCATTTTCAACTCCGGATAAGCCACGATTCGTTCTTGGTTCTCTCGGCCCTGGAACAAAGTTGCCAAGTCTGGGCCATACAACGTACAAGCATTTGCGAGATGCCTATGAAGTTGCATCACAGGGATTAGTAGATTCAGGTGCGGATGCACTTCTCATCGAAACAACGCAGGATCTTCTGCAAGCAAAGGCTGCGGTCAATGGTGCCCGCGCAGCTATAGATAAGAGTGATCGCGACATCATTTTGATCGCACAGGTAACTGTTGAAACCACCGGAACCATGCTTCTCGGTTCTGAAATTGGTGCAGCTCTCAACGCACTTGAGCCTCTCAATATTGACCTCATTGGTCTGAACTGTGCAACGGGGCCAGCTGAAATGTCCGAGCATCTGCGTTACTTAAGCAAAAATGCCCAGTGCGCAATTTCAGTGATGCCAAATGCTGGATTGCCACAACTGGGTCCCAAGGGTGCTACGTATCCACTCGGGCCTGATGCACTAGCGCAAGCGCTTGCAACATTTGTTGATGATTACAAAATCACTCTCATCGGTGGTTGTTGTGGCACGACACCTGAGCACATGGCAGCTGTCGTTGCTCAGCTTGATCGCAAGAAAGTGACTGCTCGCACTTCTCACGCCGATCCTGGCGCGTCTTCTCTCTATCAGTACGTACCGTTTAGACAGGACAACGCCTTCCTAGCTATCGGTGAACGAACCAACGCCAATGGTTCCAGAGCGTTTCGAGATGCATTGATTTCTGAGAGTTGGGAAACATGTGTTGAGATTGCTCGCGATCAAATCCGAGATGGGGCACATATGCTCGATCTTTCAGTGGATTATGTTGGTCGCGACGGTGTTGCTGATATGCGAGAGCTGGCAAGTCGTTTTGCAACAGCATCAACTCTGCCGATCATGCTAGATTCAACCGAACCTCAAGTTTTGCAGGCTGGACTTGAGCAGCTCGGTGGTCGCTGTGTTATCAACTCCGTCAATTATGAAGACGGTGATGGTCCGACATCACGTTTTGCTCGCATCATGCCACTCGTAGTAGAACACGGTGCATCAGTTGTTGCACTCACCATCGATGAGGAGGGTCAAGCACGCACTGCCGAGTGGAAGTTGCGTGTTGCACGCCGACTTATTGCTGATCTAGTCGATAACTGGGGGATGTCAGTAGGAGACATTTTGATTGACACTCTCACATTTCCCATCGCAACGGGCCAAGAAGAAACAAGACGCGATGGTCTCGAGACAATAAATGCAATTCGAACACTTAAGAGTGAGTTCCCGGAAGTCCAGACAACCCTAGGGGTCAGTAACGTCTCCTTTGGACTTAACCCTGCTGCGCGAGTAGTTCTCAACTCTGTTTTCTTACATGAATGTGTCGCGGCTGGATTGGACTCTGCAATCGTTCATCCCTCCAAGATCATGCCTCTTGCTCGTATTGATGAGGCGCAGCGCAAAGTTGCATTGGATCTCATTTATGATCGCCGCGAGTACAACGGCGAAGATTGCACATACGATCCGCTTAACGCCTATCTTCAACTTTTTGAAGGTGTTGAACTTGCTGCTTCACGCAATGTTCGCGCCGCAGAGCTTGCTGCCTTACCGCTTGAAGAGCGTTTGCAGCGAAGAATTATTGACGGTGAGAAAGTTGGGCTTACCGATGATCTAGATCTGGCCATGAAGTCTGGAATAGCGCCCCTTGCAATCATCAATGATCACCTTCTTGAGGGTATGAAAATCGTGGGTGAACTCTTTGGTAAAGGTGAAATGCAGCTTCCATTCGTTCTGCAATCTGCTGAGGTAATGAAGACAGCGGTTGCATACCTTGAGCCTCATATGGAGAAGATCGATGATGAGGGACGCGGCTCCATTCTTCTAGCCACAGTTAAGGGCGATGTTCACGATATTGGTAAAAATCTTGTCGACATTATTTTGTCAAACAATGGTTATCGCGTAGTAAATATCGGTATCAAGCAGACGATCAATCAGATTATCGACGCGGCCCAAGAGTCCGATGTCGATGCCATCGGAATGTCTGGGCTTCTCGTGAAGTCGACTGTAATCATGCGTGAGAATCTTCAAGAGCTCACCGCTCGAGGTTTAGATCAGAAGTGGCCTGTGATACTTGGTGGGGCTGCTCTGACTAGAGCATTTGTCGAAGTTGATCTCGCCAATGAATTTGCTGGTGAGGTTCGTTATGCTCGCGATGCATTTGAAGGACTTCATCTCATGGATGCAATCATGGCTGTTAAGAAGGGTGTTCCTGGTGCAGCCCTTCCCGCGCTTCGGGAACGCAAAGTGAAGGCTGTCGCAAAAACAGTTTCCGATGAACCGGCAGATACCCGTCGCAGCGATGTTGCAACAGATATTGATATTCCACAACCTCCATTCTTCGGTTCTCGAATTGTCAAAGGAATTCCGCTTGCAGATTATGTTGAAATGCTCGACGAACGCGCACTTTTTGTCGGTCAATGGGGGTTGAAGGGTAATCGCGGAGAGTACGAAGCGATGGTGGAGAGTGAAGGACGCCCTCGATTACGGTCTCTTCTCAACCAAGTTCAATCGCAGGGTTGGCTCAACGCCGCTGTTGTCTATGGATATTTCCCATGCGTGAGTGAAGGGAACGATCTTGTTATCTTGCATCACGAGGGTCCGAATGAAGGCAAAGAGCGTGTTCGATTCTCATTCCCACGTCAGTCACGCGATCGCAGACTGTGCATCTCTGACTTCTTCGCTTCGCGTGAATCAGGCAAAGTAGATGTCGTCTCATTCCATGTTGTAACTATGGGAAGTGTCGTATCTGATGCTGCTGCCGAACTCTTCGCTGCTAACAAGTATCGCGAGTACATGGAACTTCACGGCCTATCAGTTCAGCTCACAGAAGCTTTGGCGGAGCATTGGCACGCACGTATCCGTGAGGAGATGAGTGTTCGAGATCTAGACGCTCCAGATTTGGCCGGCATACTTGACCAGGGCTATCGAGGTTCACGATACTCATTCGGCTATCCAGCTTGTCCTGACATTGAGCAGCAGGTCCAACTCTGCGAACTCCTTGAACCTGGGCGCATTGGCGTTGAATTGTCCGAGGAATTCCAATTACACCCAGAGCAATCGACATCGGCGATTATTGTTCACCATCCCGAAGCAAAGTACTTCAACGCTAACTGATCCGAGATGACTTTTTCAGCTGCATTCTTTGATATGGATGGACTCTTCCTAGACTCTGAGCCACAATGGCATGAATCTCAACAAGAGATTTGTGCTCGTTACTCATATCTCTGGGACGATGATGACCAGCGAATATGTATCGGTGGCCCCTTATCTCGCGTGGGAGATTACATCTCTGACATCTGTGCCCACGATATGTCGGGTGCACAAGTAGTAGAAGAGCTCACACAGATGATGCTGATCAAACTCTCGACAAAGGCAATATTGATGCCTGGTGCCTATGCTGCTGTTGAGCGAGTTCGTCAACAGATGCCAGTTGCGTTAGTCAGTGCAAGTCCAAGAATTCTGATGGATGCCGCGCTGACAACTCTACCGAAGGACTTCTTTCAATTTAGCATTAGCGCAGATGATGTAGAGCGAACCAAGCCTTTTCCTGATCCTTACCTAAAAGCAGCAGAGCGTATGGGCGTCACTCCCGATTCATGTGTGGTCTTTGAAGATTCGCTCACTGGAATTGCTTCTGCAAAGTCTGCAGGTTGTTCCGTAGTTGCGGTTCCACACTATGTTGATGTGGCGACGGCTCAGAAAGTTCGTGTGGTGAGATCCTTAAATGAGGTTTCGCTCGAATTCTTAAGCGAATTTCACGCGGCCATCTAATTGTGAGCAGGGCAGATGCTTTTAAAGTAACACCAATCACAGAGTTTGCTCTCTTTAGGTGGAAAGTGATCATTTTCGATTGCCGCAATGATTTCATCTGCAATCTGCAATAACTTCTTTTCGGTTGAAAGTAGCTCTTTCTCGGTCGGGGAACTCTTTACACTTCGGGAGTCACCGAGATAGTGAAGTACTAACAGTGCTGGAATCACTCCATGCAATCTCCAATACAAAAGGGCATAAACTCTGAGCTGGAAGAGCGCCTTCTCTTCCCACCCAGGCTTTGGTGATTTTCCACTCTTGTAGTCAACGATTCTTACCTGCCCTGTAGGGGCGACATCGATCCGGTCGACATATCCGTGTAGATAGACCTGTGGGTTGAGATCTTGCTCGAGGTGCATCTCTCGATGAGTAGCTTCAAAGGTCTCGGGTTTTTCTAGCTCAAAGTAATTTTTTAGTAGAGCAGCAACTCGATCAAACCACTCTTTCTCATTTGAGACCAGATCTGCCAAGACTGGCTTCTCACTTACTTGTATTCGCCAACGGTCCGGAGCCATCTCAACTGCTGATGCATGATTTCTATCTTCAGGCGGTAAGTCGAAAAGATCTTCCAAAATTGCGTGGATCAGAGTTCCGCGTTCGGCATCAATACTTGGAGGTTCGGGTAGTTGTTCTATGACTCGGTACTTATAGAGCCTTGGGCAGTTATTGAACTCGCTCATCCGACTAGGGGAGAGGCGAATATGGGTCACATTGGCGACGATACCGCTATCGAAGAGAAATTCCTCGCCTAAGATAGTGTCGTGTCCACTTCGTCCACTTCATCCGATAACTCTCATGAGCGCACCAGAACTCCTGGTTATTTCGCAGCTGGAGATCGTATTCAACTCACGGATCCAAAAGGCAAGCTGTACAGCTTCACAATAACCCCTGGCAAGGAATGGCATACACATAAGGGCTGGATAGTTCACGATGAATTGATTGGTCTACCTGAAGGATCAGTTGTTTCAACAACCGCTGGACTGAAATTCACAGCCTTCATTCCGCTGCTCTCTGATTACGTTCTCGCAATGCCACGTGGTGCAACGATTGTTTATCCAAAAGATGCAGCCATGATTGTTGGAGTGGCAGATATCTATCCTGGCTCGCACGTTCTAGAAGCCGGAGTTGGAAGTGGCGCTCTTTCACTCTCTTTGCTTCGTGCTGTTGGTCCAGATGGCTCCGTTGATTCTTTTGAGCGGCGTGATGATTTCGCAGAGATCGCACGCGCAAACGTTGCGAACTACTTTGGTTCATTACCTTCACAGTGGTCTTTGACGGTCGGATCAGTTCAAGACATTGCAACTGAAAAAGTTTATGACCGTGTAGTACTAGACATGCTAGCCCCTTGGGAATGTGTCGATATGGCAGCAAGAGTGCTTCGTCCAGGTGGAGTTTTTCTGGCCTATGTAGCAACTACGACGCAGTTGTCAGCGACAGCTGAGGCGCTCAAGAGTGATGGACATTTCACCGAACCAGAGAGTTCCGAAACAATCGTGCGCGGCTGGCATCATGAAGGATTGGCTGTTAGGCCTCAGCAGCGAATGATCGGACATACAGGTTTCCTCATCCAAAGTCGTCGCATGGCTCCTGGAGTTGAAGTTCTAGCGCGGCGTCGACGTCCAGCAAAAGGTGCCTACGGTGTCGCGGAAGAGTGAGAGACTCGTAAATCTCACGATCGCTCTTCTTGCAAGTAAAAGATATCTGACAAAGAGCGAGATTTTTAGAACGGTCGATGGTTACGAAGGCGCTCCCGAGGCAATGGAGCGGATGTTTGAGCGAGATAAAGATGATCTTCGCAGTTTGGGAATCACTATCGAACTTGGATCATTTGACCCACTTTTTGAAGATGAGGCCGGTTACCGAATCACTCCATCTTCCTATCGACTTGATTTAGGCGAACTCGATGGCGCTGATGTCGCAGTTCTTTCACTTGCTGCAAAGGCTTGGACGGGTGCTGCTCTCGAGCGCGAGTCAACCTCGGCCCTCGTAAAACTTTCATCCATGGGATTGGATTCCGACGCTGAAGCTCTCTCACTTCTAGCACCTCGAGTAAGTGGTACAGATAAGAATTTCGTGGCCATTACTGAAGCCATCATGAGAAAGTCTGAGATCGAATTTGATTATGTGAGTGGGGATCTGAGCAAGAAGCATCGCCGGGTGGCTCCATACTCACTCCGAGGAGAGGCGGGTGCGTGGTATCTACTTGCATTAGATCTCGACAAGAATTTAGTAAGAACTTTTCGACTTGATCGTTTCGTTTCTGATGTTGCTATTGCTAGAAAGAGCAATTCATATGTGATTCCGGATGAGCCTGCTGTCCTTGCTCCAGAGGAATCAACTGTTGATGCTCTCTTAAGAGTGAGAAAGAATCGCTGTTCTCAATTGCGCTCTCTCGGGGTTGTTGTTGATTTGGGGGAGGATTGGGATCAAATCCGAATTCCGATCCTCGATTTAACCTCTTTGCTGAGAATAATCCTGTGGCATCGAGATGACGTTGTTGTGTTGGAGCCACTTGATTTAAGAGAGAGCGTCATAACTACGCTGAAAGAGATGAGCGTCCTCCATGGCTAACACGCAGATGACGCCGTTGGCACAGACGGCACGATTGCTTGATCTTGTTCCATTCCTACTTTCACACCAGGGTATTTCCCTTACAGACCTCGCGAAACACTTCAAGGTGGATAGTGAAGTGATTGTTGACGATCTCAATACTTTGTGGATGTGCGGATTGCCTGGGTACACACCTCTCGAGCTGATTGATCTCGCCTTTGATTCAGGGTTTGTCACGATCAGAAATGCGGCTCCGCTAGCCTTCATTCGCACCATGTCCAGTTCAGAGATAGTCTCACTTGCACTCGGCTTGGATCTGCTACGTGAGAATACGAGCACGTTGTCACAGGATCAAATAAGTCGAATAGATCGACTTTCTCAGAAGCTGCGTGAGCGCATCGGAGATCAGATTAGCGTTGCGCCGACACCCGAAACAATTCATCGTTCAGTGATTGAACGCTCGATTACTGAGCGAAAAT
>JAIXYD010000046.1 GCA_027490415.1 Streptomycetaceae bacterium | reverse complement strand
CCACAACATCTCTTCGGTAACGATCTCGTCGCGATCGTTGTGATCACCCTGGTTGTCATCGCTGCTCATGAGAACCTCCCCGTCGTAACGCCTGCCTTGAGCGCACTGTAGCCCTGCCCATAGCCCTTTGCAGGGGAAATTCGGCTCCTCGCAAGCGCCATATCTGCCTTCAGATGGCAGATGCAAATGATTTGCATTAACCTTTACCCATGCATATTCCAGACGGGTTTATCGATATCCCAACCTCTACCGCCTTTGCTGCCGTTGCAGCCGTGGGTGTGGCAGCCAGCCTTAAGGGCGCTGCACGCTCACTCGATGAGAAGACCGCACCACTTGCAGGGCTTACCGCAACATTTATCTTTGCGGTTCAAATGCTCAACTTCCCTGTTGCTGCCGGAACAAGCGGCCACTTGTTGGGTGGAGCGTTAGCTGCAATCTTGGTTGGCCCCTACGTTGCAACGCTCTCTCTGACGGTGGTCTTGCTCTTGCAAGCACTGCTCTTTGCAGATGGTGGCTTAACCGCATTGGGTCTGAGTGTCTTTAACATGTCTCTTCTCGGGGTGTGGGCCGGATACGGCGCATTCTTACTTGCAAGAAAAGTCCTTCCAAAGAATAAGGTTTCAATCACAGCCGGTGCTTTCTTCGCAGGCCTTGTCTCTGTTCCGGTCGCTGCACTTGGATTTGTACTTCAATACGCAATCGGTGCTAACGCAACATTTTCATTAACTACCGTCTTTACAGCAATGTTTGGAACACATGTACTTATTGGAATCGGTGAAGGAATCATCACTGGTCTTTCGGTGAGCGCTGTCATGGCAAGCCGCCCTGATCTGGTCTTTGGCTATCGCGGTACAAAGAAAAATTTAGAAATTCGAGAGGTTCAAAAGTGAAGAATCCATTAGTCGTAACGGGTTTAGTAGTCTCTCTCGTGCTTGCAGGTGGAGTTTCCTACTATGCATCATCAGATCCAGATGGATTGGAAAAAGTTGCTGGTGATGTTGGTTTCTTAGATTCAGCAAAAGAGAGTGCAGTCGAAGACGGCCCACTAGCGGGTTATGGAGTTGCAGGAGTTGATAACGAGAGAATCTCTGGTGGACTTGCCGGAGTCATCGGTGTTGCATCAACTGCAGCCGTTTCTTTTGGACTCTTCTACGCGCTACGCCGATTCAAAAAGGATAAGCTATAAGTACCGAAGTAGAGCACAAGCATCATCACGGTCATGATGTTGGTGAACGCCTCTATATTCATCGCCATTCAATAGTCCACCGCCTGCCTTCGCACGTGAAGATAATCGCTGTTTTAGCCTTTATTGTGGTCTCAGTCGCCACCCCGATCACTCGCTGGCAAGCTTTTATCGCTTACTTTGCAGCAATCATTGCCGTCTCACTCATTGCGAAAATTCCAACTTTGACTCTCTTTACTCGCGCTTTGATTGAAATACCGTTCATCTTCTTCGCAATTCTGATGCCTTTTTTTGGTACCGGCGAACGCTTTGAAGTGGGACCCCTCAATCTTTATCGCGAGAGTCTGCTGGCAGCCGCTGGAATCGTTGTTAAGGGAACTTTGGGTGTCCTTAGCGCAGTAGTGCTTTCAACTAGTACGACTGCACGTGAATTACTTAGAGGCTTAGAAAAATTACATCTACCAAAACTCATGGTTCAGATCGCTGCCTTTATGTTGCGCTATGTCAACGTCATTAATGATGAAATGGAACGCATGAAAGTTGCGCGAGAATCTCGTGGCTTTATCGCAACCGGAATTAAGGATTGGAAAGTCATCGCAACCGCGGCCTCTGCTCTATTTATTCGTTCATACGAGCGTGGTGAACGTGTTCACCTAGCAATGCTTTCTCGTGGATATACCGGAGTTCTTCCTCATGATGTAAGCGAAGGTGCAACCCTGCGCACCTGGGCACAGGGTTTGGCTCTTCCAATTTTTGCAGCTCTTATACTTCTCATAACAACAGTGATCGGATAACTCATGACAACTCAACCAAGTCTGCTGATCGAAGAGTTAGCTTTTGCTTATCCCGATGGCAATCAGGCGCTCTTCGGTGTAAACCTGCGCATCGAACGCGGCGAACGTGTTGCTTTGCTGGGTCCAAACGGTGCTGGTAAGACAACACTTGTCATGCATATGAACGGTATCCACCCTGCAGAACATGGCAAGGTCAGTGTTGCAGGTGAAGTTATCGATACAACAGATAAGGATCTCTTGCGCCGTATCCGAGGAAAAGTGGGCGTTGTATTCCAAGATCCAGATGATCAGTTGTTTATGCCTACTGTGGGGGAAGATGTGGCTTTTGGCCCTTACAACATGGGCATCCGTGGGGCAGAGCTAGATAAGGCTGTCGATGATGCCCTTGCACTAGTTCACATGTCTGAATTTAAAGATCGCCCACCGCATCACCTTTCATTCGGACAACGTCGTCGCGTAGCTGTTGCGACTGTGCTTGCGATGAAGCCAGAAATCTTGGTCCTAGATGAGCCATCCTCAAATCTAGATCCGGCAGGTCGTCGTGAGTTAGCTGAGATTTTGCGATCACTCGATGTCACGATCGTTATGGTTACGCACGATCTGCCATACGCCTTTGAACTCTGTGAGCGCGCTGTCATTTTGAGTGGCGGCGTAATCGTTGCAGATGGAAAAACAGGAGACATTCTTAAGGATCAAGCGCTACTGGCACAGCACAGACTGGAATTGCCGGTGGGGTTCTCGCTTTAATCTTTCTTTGAAAGAGGTATTCGCCCCTGAGCGATTGCGGCACCTAGCAAAACGATGAGGGCACCTATTGGCTCATACCAATGCAACACCTCATTCAAGAATACAAATCCGACAAGGACGGCCACCAGAGGCGTTACATAAGTGACGCTACTCGCGATTGCACTTCCCGCATCGCGTATAATCGTGAAGTTCCAGATATATGCAAAGCCGCTACCAAAGACCCCGAGTGCGACCATTGCAAGGACAGGCCCGAGCCGATATTCATTCTCTGCGATTCCACTTACGAGAAAGAACGGAAGCAATGTAATTGCGCCAAGTGTGACTTGGGTTGCCGCCATCACTTCTGGTTTGAGCTGTGCTGGCAGAATAAATCTGCGGCTATATGGAAATGAGAATCCATAACACGTCACAGCTGCAAGAAGAATAAGAATTGCCCAGAGTGGGTTATCCCCCAACCCTTGCCACGCTCCAAGTACCGTCAAAACTCCAAGAAAACCAAGTATCAAACCCACGACCTGAGGCTTGGTTGGCTTTTCATTACGGGCGACCAACATGATCGCAATGAGGGTCATAAGTGGAGTTACAGCATTAATGATCCCAGCCAAAATAGAGGTTACTTCAGTCTCGGCCCAGGCGAAAAAAATTCCTGGAATTACATTGAGGAGAAGTGCGACAACCCAGAGGTGGCCAATCATTTTTCGATCGCGTACGAGTGACAAGCCCTTAATTTTCAGGTAAATCAGAAGCGCTAAAGCACCTAATGCACAGCGTCCAAATGCGACACCAAATGGAGTCAGAAATTCCAGACCGAGCTTGATGAATATGAAAGAGCAACCCCAGACAATTCCAAGTGCGATGTAGAGACCAAGCCAGGATTGCGATTTTCTTTTGCTCACTGGGAGATCCTCCCACAGAGGCTTACTAGATGAGCGCGAGTGATACTGCTTTCTTTGCAGCTTCTTTACGATCACTGACTGATAACGCCTGATAGATGCGCATCGTCTCGTGTCGAATTGTGCTCACGCTAAATCCAAGTTCATTTGCAAGTTCATGGTTTGTCTTTCCTTCGACCATTCCGCGTAAAATCGAAATCTGTCTTGGGGTAAGTTGATCTGAACCAGGTTCGATTCTTTCAATAATATTGCGAGCTGCACCTGCACCTGCTTCGTGCGCAAGTGAGAGATAGAGTCCAAGTGCAACGGCATAATTTCGTGCGATCTCTTCGACTTTTTCAGTATCTTCAATTGCCTTAGAGAAGCGAAGTACAAGGTAACCGTGGACTGCGCCACGTTCGCGAAGCTGAATCATCAAAAGATTCTTCGCCGGATTCCAGGGTTCAGAATTTTTCCCCAGAGCAATAAGTGCTTCATCGTGATCCCACGAACGCCAGACTTCACTTGGGAACGTTTCTTTCGCTTTGCCAGAATCAAAACCGTATTCGCCCAAAAATTCGAGAGAGTCATTTGGGTGTAAACGCCCTACCCGAGCACAGCACGCGCCCACAGGTGCCATGTATTCCATGACAAGAGCGCGCGAGATCTCATCGCAGGTTGGGTGGTAACTCAACCAGTCGATAAAGGTGCGGATATCGGTCATCAGTGCCACCTCGTTTAACTGCGATCTCGAATAGACCGTTGTTACAGTTACCGCGTAATGGTCACCTATTTATGCGGGGTTAGTCCCGATATGACCAGTCAAATCTCGACTGGTCGGGGAATGGTCAGGGGTGATCTTTTAGAGACCGACCCATCCAAAGACCGTACCGATGAACGGGATGACAAAGACCATCTTGCCTGAGATATCACTTGCTGTGACCTGCTCGGTGAATTGGCCGTTAGCTACGTCGTAGCGGTCGCCAGTAGCGCCAGAGATCTGTCCAAGGAATGGTGATCGCTAAGAGTCACCAGATTTATCAATGCCTTTCTGGCCTGCAGAGTAAGTATCTGCTTTCTGATAAATAACAAGACTAGATGAAGCTGAACCAAGTGCATTTGTAAGCCCTGCCT
>JAIXYD010000185.1 GCA_027490415.1 Streptomycetaceae bacterium | reverse complement strand
GAAATCGTTTTGCGTGATTTGATCCCAAGTGATTCAACCCCTGAAATCACCGCCCCAACGATTATGGCCGCCACCGCTTCCTATTTCAGCCTTACGATCGATGACCTTTGTGGAACCTCTCGTTCTCGTGTCCTTGTAAACGCTCGCCAGATTGCGATGTACCTCTGCCGCGAACTCACAGAACTTTCTCTTCCAAAGATTGGCCAGACTTTCGGGGGGCGCGATCACACCACCGTGATGCATGCCGACCGGAAGATTCGCCAACTGATGGCAGAGAGGCGCTCGATCTATAACCAGGTCACCGAACTCACCAATAGAATTAAGGTGGCTGCAAAAAATTAAATAAAGGTTGGATTAGGTAGATATGTCCAAATTGGATGGCTTTACCCCCAACTGTGGAGAACTTGTGGATAACTGTGGGTATCTCCCTCATTTCTGTGGGTAAGGTGTTGCAAACGCCCCACCTGCAGAAAGCTCAAATATAAATCTTTGGGTGTGGGGGTGTTTTATCCACATAAATGCGGTGGTTACCCACCGTCTACCCACATCGCTATTTCTCTCTATAAAGGTGTAGAGCAGGACTTTTATAAATCGTGGAGCGTTCCTCCACAAGAAAAGTCTCTGGTTACTACTACTACCTTTATATATAGAAAATCTCTCCACACACGAACATTTCCAAGTCAGCACAGGTGTGTCAGACTTTCAAGGCTTCAAGTAAAGAACAAGAAGGCGGTAGACGGTGAAATTTACAGTTGATCAACAAGGACTTACCGATGGCGTGAATTGGGTTTCACGCAGCCTTTCTACACGCCCAATCAAAACAGAGCTTCTTGGGATAGTTATCGATGCAACCGGCGATGAAGTATTTCTCTCTGGTTCAGATTTAGAAACATCCAGCAAAGCGCACTTCACAGCAGATATTATGACAAAAGGAAAAGTTTTAGTTCCTGGAAAACTACTCGCTGAAATTTGTAGATCGCTGCCTAATAAACCGATCACTATCGCACTTGATGGCACCCGTGTTCTTGTTACATCCGGTTCAGCAAAATTTACTCTTCCTACGCTTTCAATCGATGAGTACCCACACCTACCTGAACTTCCAGAAGGTACTGGGGTTGTCGCTAGCGACACCTTCGCACAAGCAGTTGCACAAGTAGCTGTAGCTGCAGGCCGCGATGACTCACTCCCAACACTCACAGGTGTTCATGTAGAAATTACTGAAGATAACGTCACACTCGCTGCAACTGACCGTTACCGATTAGCGGTCCGCGAATTCACATGGCAACCATCACAACCTGGCGTATCAACAACTGCACTCCTTCGTGGTCGCACAATTGCAGAAGCTGCCAAATCACTTATTGGATCAAAGAATGTTTCTTTATCTATCGCTCCAGCAGTTAACAGCGATCGTTTAGCTGGTTTTGCTGGCTCTGGAAAAACAATGACATCACGCATGTTGGATGGAACTTTCCCTCCATACCGCCACCTCTTAGATCAAAACATCATTTCAACCGCGGTCGTAGAAGTTGCTCCATTTCTAGATTCCGTACGACGAGTTGCACTTGTAACAGATAAAACTGTTCCACTCCGTTTGGAATTTAACGGAACAACAGTCTCACTAGAAGCTGGTGCTGGAGAAGAGGCACAAGCAACAGAGGCAATCGATATCTTGCTTACAGGTGAACCAATCTCAATCGCATTTAACCCAACCTTTTTAAGCGATGGGCTACAAGCTGTTGGAACACCGTTTGTTCAAATATCTTTCACTGGATCAAATAAGCCAGCAATTTTGATGGGTAAAAATGAGGCCACCGGAAATGTTGTTGAAAATTACCGCTACCTCCTCATGCCTATGAGATATGCATCTTAAGAAATTATCACTCACCAATTTCCGCTCATACGAAAGCCTTGAACTCTCTTTCGCCCCTGGCGTAAATACCTTCATTGGTAATAACGGATGCGGAAAAACAAATATTGCCGAAGCTCTTATTTATTTAGGGTTTCTCTCATCTCACCGAGTTTCAACCAACACGCCACTTATTAAAGGCGGTCTCGAACAGGCAATCATCCGCGCTGAAATCTTTAGTGATAACCGAACCCTTGCTGTTGATTTAGAGATCAATGCAAATAAAGCAAACCGCGCTCGCATAAATCAAAACCCAACAAAATCCCAACGCGAGATTCTTGGAGCGCTACAGGTTATCTATTTCTCCCCCGAAGACCTCGATCTTGTACGCGGAGAACCCACACAACGCCGCGATTTCCTAGATAAATTGTTAATTACCCGAACCCCACGTCTTGCTGGTGTGATCTCTGATTACGACAGAGTTGTGCGCCAAAGAAACACACTACTAAAAACTCGCGCACCCGAGAGCTCACTCGCACCCTGGACCGAACAGCTGATTTCACTCGGCGCCCAGCTAACCGCAGAGCGAATTACTTTGGTTGAAAAACTCAACCCATATGTCACCGCGCATTACGCCAAACTTAATGAAGTAAAAGCGGCTTCAATCGCTTATAAATCATCTACCGATGGATTAACAACTAATATCGAGAGCAATATCGCGACTTTGACAGCAAAACAAGAAGAAGTGGCTCACAATGAAAGCGACCGAGGTGTCAGTCTTATTGGTCCTCATCGCGATGACTTACACCTACACCTAGGCGAATTCCCAGCGAAAGGTTATGCCAGCCACGGCGAATCTTGGTCGATGGCCATCGCACTACGAATCGGATCCTTCACACTTTTGCGCGATGAGGGTTCATCTCCAATTCTTATCCTTGATGATATTTTCGCCGAACTTGATACAGCTCGCCGCGCACAACTTGTAGCCATTACTCATTTGGCAGAGCAAACATTTATTACTGCAGCTGTCGAAAGCGATCTTCCAAGCGATTTAATTACCGAGCGTTTTTATGTCACACCTGGAAAAGTCTCACGCGAAGCAGGTGTAGCATGAGTGAGAAAAAAGTTGACCTCGCACTCGAACTATTTCGCAGTTACAAAACAGGATTTATAAAAAAAGTTAAACCACCAGTTACTGAACGAACATCAACACCTGGCGACCCGACATTAATTAGCGATGTTCTAACAGATCTTGTCTCTGATCGACAATGGGAATCAGGGTTAGCTGAAGGAAATCTTTTCGCACAATGGGAGAAAGTTGTTGGTAGTGATATTGCTACGCATACAACACCAATCTCAATTCTTGATGGCGTGCTTCTCATTCAATGTTCATCAACTGCATGGGCAACCCAGTTGCAATCTGTGCACGATCAACTTGTTGCCACCATCTCATCGAGTGCCCCAGGTGCCCTCGTGGAATCCTTAAGATTTACGGGCCCCACCGCTCCCTCATGGAAAAAAGGGATCCGCACAATCCGTGGCGCTCGGGGCCCTCGAGATACCTACGGCTAATAGGTACCCTCACCCAGCGCGAGATCACCGCCCTAATCCCCACCCTAGGGCTTATCTGAGGTTTACCAAATCTCTTTTCACGATAGGATTTCGCCCTGCTATCAAGGATTCCCCCTTCTTAGCCCCATAGCGACCATTAAAGAATCTTGAAGGAGTCCTACGTGAGCGAAAAAACCGGCGGCTACGACGCCAGTTCGATCACCGTCCTTGAAGGTCTCGCCGCTGTCCGCAAGCGCCCAGGAATGTATATCGGCTCCACAGGTGAGCGCGGCCTACACCACCTGGTCTATGAAATCGTCGATAACGCAGTGGATGAAGCGCTCGCCGGATATTGCACCGAAGTAAATGTGACTTTGATGGAAGATGGCTCGGTTCAAGTGGTCGATAACGGCCGCGGAATCCCAGTTGATATCCATCCAGTTGAAAAGAAACCAGCTCTCGAAGTTGTGCTTACCGTCTTGCACGCCGGCGGAAAGTTTGGAGATGGCGGTTACTCAGTCTCTGGCGGATTGCACGGTGTAGGCGTCTCTGTTGTTAACGCACTCAGCTCAGATCTTTCAGTTGAAGTACATCGCGACGGATTTATCTGGCGCCAAAGTTACAAGATCGGTGTTCCTAATGCTCCCGTAGAAAAAGGCGAAGCATCAACTCGTACTGGAACAACGGTGCAATTCTGGCCAGATGCGGAAATTTTTGAATCAACAGATTTCTCGTTTGAGATTCTCTCCACACGATTCCGCGAAATGGCATTTCTTAACCGCGGTCTAATTTTAACTTTAACTGATCTTCGCCCAGGACATGTTGACGACAAAGGTGAAGCCCTTGCTGTGCGCTACCAGTATCAAGGTGGCATCGCTGACTTTGTTAAGCACCTCAACTCAACCCGCGGCGAACAACATAAATCAATTATTTTTATTGAAGCAGAAGATAAGAAACTCAAAATCAGCCTCGAAGTTGCGATGCAATGGAACACTGGATTTTCTGAATCTGTCTACACATTCGCAAATACCATTCACACCCATGAAGGTGGAACACATGAAGAAGGTTTCCGCACCGCGTTAACTTCTATTGTGAATAAGTTTGGTGAAGAGCAAGGTTTTATTAAAAAGAAAGAAGACCGCCTCACTGGAGATGATGTTCGCGAAGGACTCACAGCTATCGTCTCTGTGAAATTAGCAGAACCACAATTCGAAGGACAGACAAAGACAAAACTTGGAAACACTGAAGCAAAATCATTTACACAAAAAGCGGTTAATGAATTTCTTACCCAGTGGTTTGAAGCTAACCCTGCAGAAGGTAAGGAGATTGTTCGTAAAAGTATCGATGCTGCTGCAGCACGTGTAGCAGCGAGAAAAGCTCGCGATCTCAGTCGCAACCGCAAAGGGTTACTTGAAGGACGCGGTATGCCAGGCAAGCTCGCAGATTGCCAATGGACCGACCCAGCAAAATGTGAGCTTTATATCGTTGAGGGAGATTCAGCGGGTGGTTCAACAAAAGGTGGACGCGATTCACGCAACCAAGCCGTGCTACCTATCCGCGGAAAAATTCTTAATGTCGAAAAAGCGCGTATCGATCGTGTACTTCAAAACAACGAAGTACAAGCACTTATTACAGCGCTAGGCACGGGTATTCATGATGATTTCGATATCCAAAAGCTTCGCTATCACAAAATTATTTTGATGGCAGATGCTGATGTTGACGGTCAACATATCCGCACACTTTTACTTACCTTGCTCTTCCGTTTCATGCGTCCACTTATCGAAAACGGATATGTATATCTAGCTGCGCCACCGCTTTATAAATTGAAGTGGGGCGGAAAAGATCCTGTCGAATACGCATTTAGTGATCGCGAACGCGACGGAATGATCAAGATTGGTTTGGAAGCGGGCAAGCGTCTTCCAAAAGAAGATGGAATCCAACGCTTTAAAGGCCTTGGCGAAATGCCAGCAAAAGAGTTGTGGGATACAACAATGGATCCAGAGCATCGCGTACTCGTTCAAGTAACACTTGAAGATGCCGCAGCGGCAGATGATCTCTTCTCTGTACTTATGGGAGAAGATGTTGAACAACGCCGTCAATTTATTCAACGCAACGCTAAAGATGTTAGGTTCTTGGATATCTAATGGCTAAAGATAAAGACGAGACTCCAGTAGATCGCACCGGTATGGCAAACCCGGGCGATGATTTCGATCGCATTGAGACAATTGATCTTCAAGTAGAGATGGCGCGCAGCTATCTCGATTATGCAATGTCAGTCATTGTCGGCCGCGCACTTCCAGATGTTCGCGACGGATTAAAACCAGTTCATCGCCGCGTTCTTTACGCAATGTATGACGCTGGTTATCGCCCAGATAAGGGTTACTACAAATCTTCTCGCATCGTTGGTGACGTGATGGGTAATTACCATCCACATGGAGACAGCGCGATCTATGACACTGTTGTGCGTTTAGCCCAGCCATGGTCGCTGCGTTATCCACTTGTTGATGGCAACGGAAACTTTGGTTCTCCTGGAAATGATCCCGCTGCAGCGATGCGCTACACCGAAGCTCGCCTATCGCCTATCGCGATGGAGATGATGCGCGATATCGATGAAGATACAGTGAACTTTGTCCCTAACTACGATGGACGTTCCCAAGAACCTGTAGTCCTACCAAGTCGCTTCCCTAACCTTCTTGTAAATGGAAGTGCCGGTATCGCTGTTGGTATGGCTACAAACATTCCGCCACACAACCTGCGCGAGATATCACAAGCTGTTTTCTTGGCACTGGAAAACCCAGATATGCCATCTGATCAACTGCTTAACGAAATGATCAAGATCGTTAAAGGCCCAGATTTTCCAACTAAAGCTCTCATCGTTGGTCGCACCGGAATCGAAGAGGCATACCGCACGGGCCGTGGCTCAATCACTATGCGCGCTGTTGTTAGCGTTGAAGAAATCAATAAGCGCACATGTCTAGTAGTTACTGAGCTTCCATACCAAGTCAACCCAGATAACTTAGCGCTGAAAATTGCTGAACTTGTTAAAGATGGAAAAATTAAGGGAATTGCCGATGTTCGCGATGAAGGTAACGAGCGCTTAGGACAACGCCTTGTTATCGTGCTACAAAATACAGCGATTCCAAAAGTGATCCTTAATAACCTGTACAAGCAGACACAGCTACAAGACACCTTCGGTGCAAACATGTTGGCACTTGTTGATGGTGTTCCACGCACATTGCGCCTTGATGAATTTATTAAGTACTACATCGAGCACCAAGTCGAAGTAATTGTCCGTCGTACAAAATACCGCCTCACCGAGAAAGAGAAGCGTGCCCACATCCTCAAGGGTTACCTCAAAGCACTTGATGCTCTTGATGCGGTGATCGCACTCATTCGTGCATCCACAACACCTGAAGAAGCTCGCACAGGTCTTATGAAACTGCTTGATGTTGATGAAATTCAAGCAAATGCAATCCTAGATATGCAGTTACGTCGTATTGCAGCCCTTGAGCGCCAAAAGATTAACGACGAATACGACGGTCTTATGGCAGATATCGTTGAACTTAACGCCATCTTGGCATCTGAGGCGAAACAGCGTGAAATTATCAAGACAGAGCTTTCAGATCTCGTTGCTAAATATGGCGATGATCGCCGCACTCAACTTGTTGCTAGCGAAGGCGATTTCTCTGCCGAAGATTTGATTCCAGACCAAGATGTTGTCGTCACAATTACTCATGGTGGATATTCAAAGCGCACCAACGCAGATCTCTACAAATCACAGCGACGTGGCGGCCGTGGCGTAAAAGGTGCAGCTCTTAAACAAGATGACATCGTCGATCACTTCTTCGTTGCATCCACTCACGATTGGTTGCTCTTCTTCACCAACGAAGGCCGTGTCTATCGCGCCAAAGTGCACGAACTTCCAGATGCGGGACGCGATGCTCGCGGACAACATGTTGCAAATCTTTTAGCATTTAAACCACAAGAGCGCATCGCTGAGGTTTTGTGGTTTAAGTCTTACGACGTAGTTCCATACCTAGTACTTGCTACCAAAAACGGTTTGGTCAAGAAAACAGCACTTAGCGAATT
>JAIXYD010000199.1 GCA_027490415.1 Streptomycetaceae bacterium | reverse complement strand
GGGCTCACAGTCGACATATTGAAATCTTTAATCACTAATGGCGGGATAGCCATATTCGACATATCGCCAGCCCATTCACGTGGTTGCGTCCACTCTGTTGCACCAGCGTGAGCAATGCGTGAAAGAGCTGAAACCGGCGAATCATTCCAACGGAAGTTATTGGTAGCACCTACAACTTCGCCACCCTTCACGTGATAAACACCGTCACGGGTAAGACCTGTGAGAAGGAGTGAGTTTGGATCAACCATGCGGATATACCAAAGCGTTGTGAGCAGAAGTCCGTTATCTACTTTCTTAACCAAATCTTCAAGATTCCCCGTGGCACCGTCAACGCTCATCACTAGGTTTTCACCAAGTGGTGTGAAATCCAAGTTGGTGAGCTGAGCGGATGCACGAGTCTGAATCAGAGATTGCAGAACGCCATCTTTGAGCCAATCGACACGCTTGATTGGTTGACCATTATCAAAGACAGATGAATATGGTGAACTTACATCGGTTGCAACAAAATTTGATGCTGGTAATTGCTTAAAGTCTGGATCACTAAAGAATTGCAGCGAGACATTAGAGAGTTTCTCGCCAATGCGAGTTCCGCCACCTTTTTTGGAAAAAACTGATTGTCCTTCGTGTGCATCACGAGCAGCTGAAACCCACATCATGTATGTAAAGAGGTCAGCAACTGATCCTGAAGGCAAGATGGTGTCATAGCGTCCTGCAGGGAGATCAACCTTGGTGCCCTGCCACTCTAAGCGTTGGCGAATTTGCTTATCGATATCAGCAACAGAGACATCTGTGAAGTCACGAGTTTCAACACCAGCCCATGTTGAGCGCGAGCGATCATGAGATTTTCCAGTCATCTCTACGCGGCCAACTGGTGAATCTTTACGTAAACGTAAACCACCCTTCGAGCCAACCCAGGTAGTTTCATGGGTGTGCTCGGAGTATCCGAAGAGTTCAATCTTGTCTGCCACAGAGCGAGAGAACATATCGCCAAGTGCTGGTGCAAAAGTTGAGAAGACGTCAGGTCCCGTTGGTGCATGTTCTGCTGCCCAGTTTCCAATGGAAACGTTGGTAGCAAGTGGGGCGTAATCCTCAGCTGGTCCAGCCGCTTTTGCTGATGCAACTGCATCCTCTAGAAGCTGAGGAATATCAGCGAGTGAAACATCGGTGCGAGTAACGCCGCCAGAAGCTATACCGCCAGCAACTGCAACGAATGCAATAACTGTAACGCTGCGCTCTTGAATGACACCGTTAGTTGTTAAGGTGCTGCCAGCCCAACGAAGGTTGGCTTGAGTCTTATCGCGAACGACAACAATGCAGTCATCGCATGTGGCAGCTGAAGTGATTTTTTCAATCAGATCTTGAGCAGAAATCATTTTCCAGCCTCCGCAACAGTATTGAGAATATTTACTTTGTCGAAGATCGCCGCTGGGCAACCATGACTTACTGCTGCAATCTGACCTGGTTGAGCTTTACCGCAGTTGAAGGCGCCACCCAATACATAAGTAGATGGACCACCGACGACCTTCATCGATCCCCAGAAATCAGTTGTTGTTGCTTGATATGCAACATCCTTTAACTGACCAACAATCTTGCCATTCTTAACACGATGGAACTGTTGACCAGTAAATTGGAAGTTATAACGTTGCATATCAATCGACCAAGATTTATCGCCCTTGATGATGATTCCATCTTCCATCGATGCAACCATTTCATCGTAAGTTGGTCCTGTTGGGTTTGGCTGTAAGGAAACATTTGGCATACGTTGGATCGGTACGTGCGCAGGGGAGTCGGCAAAGGCACAGCCATTGCTTCGATCACGGTCTACACGAGCCGAGATACGACGATCTAATTGATATCCAACGAGCAGACCATCTTTAATGATGTCCCAACGCTGGGCCGCGACACCTTCATCATCAAAACCGACGGTACTCAGACCGTGAGAAGTATTGCGATCTCCGGTTACGTTCATCAACTTTGAACCATATTGAAGTTTGTTGAGCTTATCTGGTGTTGCAAAGGATGTTCCTGCGTAGTTGGCTTCATATCCAATTGCACGGTCTAGTTCGGTTGCGTGGCCGATCGACTCATGAATTGTGAGCCACAAATTTGAAGGGTGGACCAGTACGTCATAGCGACCAGGTTCAACCGACGGTGCGGCAACCTTCTCGGCTAACAGCGATGGAAGTTCAGCAATTTCTGAATCCCAATCCCAATGCTTATTTCCCATCCATTCCCAACCAAAGCCTGCGGGCTGAGCGAGCGTTCGCATAGATTCAAAACCATGATCTCCAATTGAAATCGCTTCAATCTGAGTCTGGACTCGCACACGCTGTTGAGTGGTGCTGGTTCCATATGAATCTGCATAGTGCTTCTGTTCTTTTACAAACATAGTATTTGCAGAGGTGTGATTAACACCTGCACTCTTGAGTAGGCGATTACTTAAATCAGCGAGCCGATCTTTTCTCTCAGAGTCAGAGACTGCGAACGGATCTATCTCGTAATCAGATACCCACATCTGGTTTGCATAAACTGGTTCGGCAACGAGAGAAACCAACTCTGTCGAGAGTGGCTTAGAAGTCTTTGCCATAGCAACGGCGGTAAGTGCCAACTTCTTGGCAACATCCACAGAAATTTCAGGGGAGGATGCGAATCCCCATGCACCGTT
>JAIXYD010000182.1 GCA_027490415.1 Streptomycetaceae bacterium | reverse complement strand
GTGTGACAGATAACAGACTTGGCTGATTCGCCACCAACTTTTTCTACGATCGTTCTAAATATCTCGCGGTTCTCGCCACGCTCAATTGCATCAACATCAGCACCGATTAACTTCACGCCATAACGCGCAAGAGTCCCCGCTTTAAAAAGCGCGATGGCCGCATTGAGTGCAGTCTGTCCACCAAGAGTTGCTAGAACAGCGTCTGGACGTTCCTTCGCAATGATTCGTTCGATGAACTCCTGAGTGATTGGTTCGATATATGTTGCATCAGCAAATTCCGGATCCGTCATAATCGTTGCAGGATTGGAATTCACAAGAATCACACGAATACCCTCAGCCCTAAGTACACGACATGCTTGAGTGCCTGAATAATCGAATTCGCACGCCTGGCCGATGACAATGGGACCAGAACCAATTACCAAAACGCTCTTAATCGATTGGTCGAGAGGCATTAAAACGCACCAGCCTTTCGAGGATACTTTTGCATTACCGAAACAAATTGATCGAAAAGATATGAAGCATCATGAGGACCCGCTGCAGCCTCTGGGTGATACTGCACGGAGAAGGCTCCACGTTCGAGAAGTTCGAGACCTTCGACGACACCATCATTGAGAGAGACGTGGGTAACGCGACCAGGTCCAAACACGGTGGTGAACTGCCCCTCAGTCGGTGCCTGAATCGCAAAACCATGATTATGGGAGGTGATTTCAACTTTACCGTTACGTTTATCAATCACAGGTTGATTAATCCCCCTGTGACCAAATTGAAGCTTGTACGTTTCGAATCCGAGCGCTCGACCAAGAATCTGGTGGCCAAAACAAATACCAAAAATTGGAATCTCTTCGATGAGAAGCTCTCGCACAAGGTTTACGGTCTCAGTCATTGTTGCAGGATCTCCTGGACCATTCGAGAGAAAAACTCCATCGGGCGCTAACGCCATTATCTCGGCGAATGTAGCGTTGTACGGAACAACATGTGTCTCAATCCCACGTTCTGCCATTGCGCGAGGTGTCGCACCCTTGATGCCTAAATCAACTGCAACTACAGTGAATTTCTTTTCTCCTCGCGATGGGATTGTGTATCTCTGTGGTGTTGATACATCTGCACTTAGGAACGAACCGACCATCTGCCCGCTCTTTCGGACTTCAATCACCATCTCTTCACGGCTCAGTTCTAAATCCGAGAAGATGCCAACACGCATGGCACCTCTGTCGCGAAGATGTCGAGTGAGTGCACGCGTATCAATGCCAGAAATTCCGACTATGTTCTGTTCAATGAGAACATCCACGAGATCTACTTCGCTCCGCCAGTTACTCGTCACTGGTGAGGGATTTCTGACTACAAAACCAGATACCCAAATCTTCGAACTTTCATTATCGAAGGCATTCATGCCCGTATTTCCAATATGTGGAGCTGTCATAACGACAACCTGGCGATGATAGGAAGGATCTGTCAACGTTTCTTGGTATCCGGTCATACCAGTTTGGAATACCGCTTCACCAAAAGTCCGACCAGTTGCTCCCCAGCTCTTACCTTCGAAGATACGACCGTCGTCGAGAACGAGAAATGCTTTACTCATGCATTGCCTCCTTCTTGGTAGACGATTTGACCATGAAAGAAGGTAGCAACGACGCGCGCTGTGAACTCCATTCCATGAAAGGGAGTATTGCGCGATTTGGATTGCAAACGGTCACGATCCACGCGATATGAAGCTTTGGGATTAATCACAGTCAAATGGGCAGGCGCGCCAACTGCCAGCCCTCGCCCATGGTCTGCATAGCCCCCGATTCGTGCCGGAGCGGTACTCATTCGATCCTGTACTGCAGCCCAATCCATTAGTCCGGTTTCAACCATCGTTGCGGCAACTATCGAGAGAGCATGTTCCAAACCGAGCATTCCAAAGGCGGCTTCTTGCCATTCACACTCTTTACTCTCTTCAGGGTGTGGCGCGTGATCCGTTGCAACGATATCAATCGTTCCATCTGCAAGACCTGCACGAAGCGCCATGACATCTTTTTCGGTTCGTAACGGCGGATTCACCTTAAAGATTGGATCATAACTTCTTGCACTTTCATCGGTTAATAGAAGATGGTGCGGGGTCACTTCAGCAGTGACATTGATACCACGAGCCTTAGCCCAGCGGATAATCTCAACTCCTCCAGCTGTTGTGAGGTGACAAATATGAAGTCTGGATCCAACATGTTCTGCCAAGAGAACATCGCGAGCGATGATCGCCTCTTCTGCAACAGCAGGCCAACCCTTGAGTCCGAGTGTGGCACTGACTATCCCCTCATTCATTTGAGAACCGGCTGTCAACGCTGGCTCTTGTGCGTGCTGGGCAATGACTCCACCAAATTTCTTTACATATTCAAGTGCACGACGCATTACCAACGGATCACTCACGCAGTTACCATCATCACTAAACACTCGAACTCGCGCATCAGAATCGGCCATAGCGCCAATCTCGGCAAGAACTTTTCCTGCAATTCCTTGTGTGACTGCACCAACTGGAAAGACATCGAGGAGTCCCGCGCTCTTTCCTAGTCGATATACCTGCTCAACAACTCCGGCGGTATCTGCAACAGGAGAGGTATTAGCCATCGCCGACAGGGCTACATAACCACCCTTGACTCCCGCTCGAGATCCTGAAAGCACCGTCTCTGAATCTTCTTTACCGGGTTCACGAAGGTGAGTATGCAAATCAACGAGTCCTGACATGACAACCATTGCTGATGCATCAAGGATAGTTGCATCGGAATCGTTAATTGATGAGGCGATTGAGGCAATCACACCGTCAGAGATAAGAATGTCCGAGTTGCGTCCATCAGCAAGAGTGGCATTCTTTATGAGTGTTTTCTTAGTTTCTATTGTCACTATAGACCCGCCTCGATCGAAGTATCGCCAGCGAGGAGAAGATAGAGAATCGCCATTCGAACGCTGACACCGTTAGTAACCTGCTCAATAATTACAGAACGTGCGCTATCGGCACTCTCTGCCGTAATTTCTAACCCACGATTCATTGGTCCAGGATGCAAAACTATTGCACCAGGATGAAGCATATTGAGACGCTCAGTATTTAGACCAAAGTAGCGTGAGTACTCGCGTGCGTTTGGGAAAAAGAGCTCACTCATTCGCTCCAGTTGAACTCGTAACATCATGATCGCATCAACTGAATCAAGAATCTGATCGAAATCATAAGAAATACTCACCGGCCAACTCTCAACCCCTACTGGCAAAAGCGTGGGCGGAGCTACAAGTGTTACGTGTGCTCCGAGTTTGGTCAGCAACAGAACATTCGAACGTGCCACACGCGAGTGCAGCACGTCACCAACAATTGCGACACGCAAACCTTGAAGATCTTCGCGACCCTGCGACAAATGTTTTCGTATAGTGAACGCATCGAGCAGCGCCTGACTTGGATGTTCATGAGTGCCATCACCAGCATTGATCACCGCACCCGACATCCATTCACACGCAGCAAGGCGAGCAGGAGCCCCTGATGCTCCATGGCGAATAATCACTGCATCAGCGCCCATCGCCTGCAACGTTTGAGCAGTATCTTTGAGCGATTCACCCTTGCTTAGACTCGATCCTTTGGCGGAAAAATTAATCACATCGGCGGAAAGTCTCTTGGCAGCCGCCTCAAAAGAGATACGAGTTCTGGTTGAATCTTCAGCAAATAAATTTACGATGGTGCGACCACGAAGTGTGGGAAGTTTTTTCATGGGTGTATCACTTACTCGTGCCAACTCAGCAGCGGTATCGAGAATTCGAATGGCGTCGATACGGCTTAGGTCCGCGATCGATAACAGATGCTTCACTCGGCACCCCCGTCGGAGACGCGAACGTCATCAACACCATCTAGCTCAGTCAGCAAAACCTTGACTGACTGCGT
>JAIXYD010000116.1 GCA_027490415.1 Streptomycetaceae bacterium | reverse complement strand
GGTGCATCTGATTTGATGCCCATTGACTCAAGTAGGTCAGATGATGAACCGATTGTCATCGCCGGAGCTGCTGCTACCGGAGCAACTGGTGCAGCTTCGATCTTGATATCTGCAACTGGCGCTTTAGCGACTGCAGCTACAGGAGCCGCCACAGGCGCAACTGCTTTTGGGCTATCGCCCTCCCCAGGTGCAATAGGTGCGTACTCGCCACCATTGTTCAGTGCTGCTTCGCGCTCTGCCACTGTGTAGAGGCCAAGTGCTGCACGCTCTTCAAATGGTAGGTAATCAAGTGCGAGGCGACGGAAGATGTAATCCATCATGGACTGCGCCATGCGAATATCTTTATCATCTGTCATACCTGCTGGCTCGAAGCGAAGGTTTGTGAACTTCTCAACGAATGTCTGTAGTGGAACTCCGTACTGGAGACCGATTGAGACTGCGATTGAGAATGCATCCATCACACCGGCAAGAGTTGAACCCTGCTTACCGAGCTTGAGGAATACCTCACCGAGTGCACCATCTGCATAAGCACCTGAAGTCATGTAACCCTCAGCGCCACCGACAGAGAATGATGTTGTTGTAGATGGACGTGACTTTGGAAGACGCTTGCGCACTGGAGTTGCAATTGCTTCTGCTTCTACAGAGTCAGTTCCGACAGCGGCCTTCTTCTTCGCCTTGCCATCTGAAAGTGGCTGACCGACCTTGCAATTGTCGCGATATACAGCAAGTGCCTTAAGGCCAAGCTTCCAACCTTCGTAGTAGACCTCTTCTACCTCTTCGACAGTTGCTTCTTCTGGAAGGTTAACTGTCTTTGAGATCGCACCTGACAAGAATGGCTGGCATGCAGCCATCATGCGAACGTGGCCCATTGGAGCAATTGATCGTGCACCAAGTGCGCAATCGAATACGTCGTAATGCTCTTGCTTAAGTCCTGGAGCATCGATGACGTGACCGTTAGCTGCAATGAATTCAACAATTGCTTCAATTGTCTCTTCTGCATAGCCAAGCTTACGAAGTGCTTGTGGAACTGTCTGGTTAACGATCTGCATAGATCCGCCACCGACAAGCTTCTTGAACTTAACGAGTGAGAAGTCTGGCTCGATACCTGTTGTATCGCAATCCATCATCAGACCGATTGTTCCTGTTGGTGCAAGAACTGAGATCTGCGCATTGCGCCATCCGTTCTTATCACCTGTTGAAAGGCATACATCCCACGCCTTATTTGCTTCGACCCAGACATCCTTATCAAGGGTTGTCTCTGTCTTTGCAGATGATGATGCTGATGCGTGCTTGCGCATAACGCGTGCGTGAGCTGATGCGTTACGTGCGAAGCCGTCGTATGGTCCGACGATTCCAGCAAGTTCAGCTGAACGCTTGTAGGTGATACCTGACATCAATGATGTGATTGCACCAGCAAGTGCGCGTCCACCCTCTGAATCGTATGCAAGACCTGATGCCATAAGCAGCGCGCCAAGGTTTGCGTATCCGATTCCGAGCTGACGGTATGCACGAGTTGTCTCACCGATCGCCTCTGTTGGGAAGTCTGCGAAACAGATTGAGATATCCATCGCGGTGATGATCATCTCTGCAGCCTTACCGAATGTCTTTGCATCGAATGAACCATCAGCCTTGAGGAACTTCATCAAGTTAAGTGAAGCCAAGTTACATGATGAGTTATCTAGTGACATGTACTCAGAGCAAGGGTTTGACGCATTGATGCGACCTGTCTCTGGGTTTGTGTGCCAATCATTGATTGTGTCGTCGTACTGGATTCCAGGATCAGCACATGCCCATGCAGCTTCTGCCATTTTGCGGAAGAGATTGCGAGCATCGATTGTCTCGATAACTTCACCGGTTGAGCGAGCCTTAAGTCCGAACTGCTCACCCTTCTCGTATGCACGCATGAACTCATCGCTTACGCGAACTGAGTTATTTGCATTCTGATACTGAACGCTGATGATGTCTTTTCCACCAAGGTCCATATCGAAACCAGCATCACGGAGAGCGCGAATCTTCTGCTCTTCTGAAACCTTTGTCTCGATAAATTCTTCGATATCTGGATGATCAACATCAAGGACAACCATCTTTGCAGCGCGACGGGTTGCGCCTCCAGATTTGATTGTTCCTGCAGATGCATCAGCACCACGCATAAATGAAACTGGGCCAGAGGCTGTTCCACCTGATTTGAGAAGTTCCTTAGAAGAACGGATACGTGAAAGATTAAGGCCGGCACCAGATCCGCCCTTAAAGATCATTCCTTCTTCGCGATACCAGTTAAGGATTGAATCCATTGTGTCATCAACAGACAAGATGAAGCATGCGCTTACTTGCTGTGGAGCTGCTGTACCAACGTTGAACCAGACTGGGGAGTTGAAAGAGAAGATCTGGTGAAGCAACATATGTGTAAGTTCGTGTTCGAAAATTTCTGCATCTTTATCTGTAGCAAAGTAACCGAAATCTTTTCCGGCCTTTGTATAGGTAAGTACAACGCGATCGATAACTTGCTTAAGTGACCATTCGCGATTCTCGGCACCAACTGCGCCACGGAAGTACTTTGTAGTCACGATTGTTGAAGCGTTCACTGACCAGAAGTCAGGATATTCAACTCCGCGCTGTTCAAAGACTGTTACACCTGTCTTCCAGTTTGCCTGGACCACATCGCGACGTTCCCAATTAACTTCATCGTATGGGTGTACGCCTTCGTTGGTGTAAATGCGGCTGACTGTAAGGCCCTTTGCGCCCTTGAGTCGTGATCCGCTCGTTGGTCGATTGATGACCGTATCTGACATTTTTTGCTTTCCCCGTCTTCTGTTTATAGCTCAATCACAAATAGTGATTAAGCCTTATTTTCTGGTGATTTTTTACTGCTACTTGCTACTTTGGTACTTGATGGAAGAGCGCGGAGAAGAGCGATCTCACCTTCAAAATCTTCAAGGGAGGCAAAGTTACGGTATACCGAGGCATATCGCAGGTAAGCCACCTCATCCAGTTCGCGGAGTGGCGCAAGAATCGCCATTCCAACTTCCTGGGCTTCGATCTCGGCCTGACCCGTGGAGCGAAGTGTCTCTTCTACTCGCTGGGCTAGCAAGACCAAATCATCTTCATTGACCGGACGTCCCTGACATGCTTTACGGACGCCAACCAATACCTTTTCGCGGCTAAACGGCTCAGTGGCCCCGCTTCGCTTAATGATGTTAAGAAGGGCAACCTCTTGGGTTGAAAATCGCTGGCCGCATTCAGGGCACTCGCGACGACGGCGAATCTGTGTGCCATCTTCAACAGGACGAGAGTCAACGACGCGAGAATCATCATGTCGGCAGAATGGACAGATCATCGGCGTGTCTCCTTTCGAAATGCTGGGTATTTCCCACATTCAGAT
>JAIXYD010000141.1 GCA_027490415.1 Streptomycetaceae bacterium | reverse complement strand
GATGCGCCAAATAAGCGGCGGCGTGAGAATTGGGCGAAGACTTTAGGGCCGATCGCAATTCCTAGTGCTAGGCCTGTAAAAACAGCACCGAAGAGAACACCGTAAGCGGCATCACCGCCACCAAGATCGCCTACGAATGTACGAGCAAGACCAATAACGGCACCCGCTGCAGAGAACGCACCGACCATTCCAATGATGAGACCGCGAATAATTTTTGATCCGCTGACAGATTTCCAACCATGGACAAGAGCTGCAATAACGCTCTCTTGTGATTCTTTATCAGCTGCGGCACCGCGTGGAATCTCTTTGAGGTTGTACACGGTGGCTGCTGCGAATAGGAAACTTATTGCGTTGATGTAGAGCGCGATATCAACTGAATTGCCTTTAAATGCTGGGAAGGCAACGGTGATTGCTGATGCAAGGAGAGAAAGAATCGTAAAGAGAATCGCTGCAACAGGAGCAGTGCCGTATGCAGCTAAGAGCGAGACTTGATTGGCGTTCTCTAACTTTTCGCGAGGAACAAGGTTAGGAACCGTCGCCTCTTTTGCCGGCGACCAGAAGAGTGTCAGGCATTCAACCAAGATCATCGCTGCGTAAAGCCAGAAATATGTGCCGACGATTGGAATAGATATGTAAAGCGCGGCGCGCAAAATATCTACAGTTACCATCAAGCGACGGCGATCAAAGCGATCTGCCAGTACACCTGCGAGTGGACCAAGGAATACTGCCGGCAATAAACGTGCGATGAAGACACCAGCGATTGCAAAGTTTGCCGTTGAGTAAGAACCACCGGAGAGTTGTTGGGCTAGCGCAGTTGTTGCAAGAAGTCCGAGCCAATCACCCAGGGATGAGAAGACCATGGAATTCCAGAGCTTGCGAAATGGCTTGATCGAGAGAACGCTACGAGTGACATCCTGCGCCGGAGCGGCGGGACGAGGTAGCGATGCGGTCATGTGGGTAAGTCTATCGGGGCGGATCTACGGGCAAAAAGGGCCTAAAAGAGGCTCTCGACGCTCTCTTTGAGGCTATAGCGTGAGGTGAATCCCATCGCGGATTTTGCAAGTGATACATCGGCGCAGAGAAATGCTGGATCCCCTGCGCGACGATCTGCATCAACTGGAGTGATGTCGGTGCGATTCATTGCATCAATTACAAATTTCACAATCTCGCGCACAGATGCACCGTTTCCAGTTCCGATATTTATCGCTGGTGGCAACGCGGTTGTGGCATCTGCTGCGGCTAAGTGAGCTGCTGCAATATCGCGGACATCAACGTAATCGCGAACACAGGTGCCATCTACAGTTGGGTAATCGTTGCCATAGATGACAGGTGCTTGGTTTGCTTTGATGCGGTTAATCACAATAGGTACAAGGTTTTCTACTGAGTTATCTAGCAACGCTTGGTTGGCACTTCCCACCACATTAAAGAAGCGAAGTGAAGATCCGTGGTTTCCTGGGATCGAAATGAACTCAGTCACTTTGCCCTCTGCCAATAACTTTGAAGAGCCATATGGCGAAATCGGTGCAGTTGGTCCATCTTCGCGACATGGTTCCATCGAATCTGGACTTCCGTAGACAGCGGCAGTTGAAGAGAAAATAAATCGAGTTACTCCGTGGCGCTTAGCCGCCTCTAATAATTCAACGGTGGCGGTGTAGTTAACTTCTAAATACTCATCGGGTTTTTCCATGGATTCACCGACAGCCTTAAGGGCTGCGGTGTGAACAATGCCAGTGAACTTGTGTGCGGCAAGAAGTGCGTCGATTGCTTCGTAGTTGCGTACATCAATGACTTCAAGTGGGATTTCGATCTTATGTTTGTCGCGCAGATATGCAACGCGTGAATCAAGGCCCTGGTAGAGAGAATCGAGCAGGACTACATCTTTACCGGAACCGATGAAGAGGTCGGCGATATGTGTGCCGATATATCCAGCACCGCCTGTAATTAACCACTTCTGCTTACTCACACGTTGAGTCTAGCCTGTGGAAATATGTAGCACTATTTGTCCTATTGTGCTATTTTTGTGAGATGAGTGCAAAGAAGAAGTCCATTGCAGAGGAATTAATTGCTGAAACTTCCATGCCTGAAATCGGTGTAAGAGAGCTACGACAGAATGCCTCCGTCTATCTTGATCGGGTAAAAAAGGGGGAACGCTTTGTAGTTACCGAGTGGGGGCATCCGGTGGCGTTATTGGCTCCAGTTACCAAAGTTTCATTGCAAGACTTAATTGAAGCCGGATTTGTCACACCGGCTGTAAATCCAGATGTTGATTTTAGTAAAGGAGTAATTAAGTTACCGAAAGGTGTGAATGCGACGCAACTACTTCTTGAGTCACGTCGTAGCGAGCGATCTTAATGTGGTTTCTTGATAGTTCTGCCATCTTAAAACTAATTGTTGACGAACGAGAGTCAAAGATATTGCGCAGGTTTATTCCCACATTAAATATAACTTCACGTTTATCGCGCATCGAGGTTCTTAGAAATGTACACCGTATTGATCCTAAGAAAGTTGCGATGGCGAAGGCCAAACTTGATGGTATTTATTATGTTGAATTAAATCAAGGAGTACTTCAAAATGCAGAAGATATTGCGATAGCTCTTGGCACAAAATCTCTCGATTCGATACAGGCAGGCAGTGCTCTTTTCATCAAAGATTCTATCGCCGGAGTCATCAGTTACGATAAAAATCTTAATCGAGCACTAACCCAGCTCGGGATCCACTCAATTTCACCGGGAGTTTAAGGCGGCTACTTCTTCTTTGCCTTGCCGGTTGCAGCCTTCTTCGCCACTTTTTTCTTTGCAGCTTTCTTCACAGTGTTCTTTGTCAGAGTTGGCGCAGTATCTCCAGCCTTCACCTTAGCTGCCTTTTTGCGTGCCTTCTTTGGTGATGGACCGTTTTCAGCTTCCCATGCACGGCGGCCTGCCAATAACTCGAGTGCGCGATCAAGTGTGAGCGCTTCGAGAGTATCTCCGCGACGAAGCGTTGCATTGGTCTCGCCATCGGTGACATACATTCCGAAGCGACCATCTTTGACGATGACTTCGCGTTCGCTGCCTGGATCTTTACCAAGTTCTTTTAATGGTGGCTTTGCAACACCGCGACGACGTTCTTTTGGCTTTGAGTAAATCTCGAGCGCTTCATCAATGGTGAGTGTGAAGAGTTGGTCTTCAGATGTCAGCGTGCGTGAATCGGTTCCGGCCTTGAGATATGGACCGTAGCGACCATTTTGAATCGTGATCTCTTCACCGGATGAATTGGTGCCGAGTACGCGAGGCAATGAGAGCAATTTAAGTGCGTCATCAATAGTGATGGT
>JAIXYD010000197.1 GCA_027490415.1 Streptomycetaceae bacterium | reverse complement strand
GAGACTACCCAATACGCAGAACTTCGGTCTGAGAGCGCTGCAAATGCAAATGAGGAGAGCAGAGCGGCCAAGAAAAGTACTCCGGCGACGATCACTCGAGGAGATTTTAAGGAGATAGATGTATTTGACTGTTGTGACATGGGCTGGAGCAAACGCTATTTTCTTACATGTCGGGCGGCTCTCTCCACAGTCAACCTTTAGGTTGAATGGGATTCATCCTCGCGGCTGATTGCTGATCGGACTTTGCTGGCAATGCTGATGCAATGACAACTTACTCAGAACCACATTTCACAGTAACGGCATCCACCCAAGATCGCGCACTATGGAGCCATCCCATTCTCGATCTCTATCCAGATTCTCCACGATTTGAACCTTTACCACCTCTTCCCATTCAAAAAGCCAAGCTCTATCTGGTGCCAACACACTTTGGTGAAGACTTTGAGGGTGATGATTTTCCCGAACCAACTTCAGCAGAGGATCTTCCAGAGCTTCATGCGTGGACAATGACATTTGTTGTAGCCCTGTTAGAGATTTGGGCAGGAAGGAGGCAGCCCGCACAGTTAATGGCGCGCTGTCACCGAGTGATTTACAACGAGCTTATTCGAAAGACCGGATCGCAGAAAGAAGTTGGCAGAGTAAGAACGATTCATCAAAGTGAACCACTTGATGGAATCTGTGAGTCAACAATTACTGTGCGTTTTGGAGAAAGAATGCGCGCCATAGTCATCCGCTTTGAGGGCGTAGACGGGCGCTGGCTCTGCACCGAATTGGATCTGCTTTAGGAGCTAGGAAGCACCGTGGCAACGCTTGTACTTCTTACCCGAACCACATGGGCAAGGAGCGTTTCGCGTAACTTCATTCTTTGTTACAACGCCATTCTCATCCGCAGCAGTGTAAGAAAGTGCACTCACCTCAGCAGGTCGGGCTTCAATTGATGGAGCCGAAACCTTCTGACCATCTTCAACATTTACCTGCACATTAAAGACAAGACTTGCGAGTTCTTCCTTGATTCCATCCATCATCGCTGAGAAGAGTTCGTAACCTTCGCGTTGATATTCAACGAGTGGATCGCGCTGGGCCATCGCTCGAAGACCAATACCCTCTTGGAGATAATCCATCTCATAAAGATGTTCGCGCCACTTGCGATCGAGAACTGAGAGGAGAACCTTGCGCTCTAATTCACGCATGACCTCTGGACCAAGTTCGGCTTCGCGTTTTGCATAAGCTGCTTCAGCATCTTCAATGATTCGTGAAGCTAGGAAATCTGCATCTAGGCCGCCAACAGATCCGACCTCTGCAATGAGGCCATCAATCGTGAGGGTGATGGGATAAACAAGGCGAAGAGCGCCCCAGAGTTTTTCCAGATCCCAATCCTCAGCAAAACCTTCAGCGGTCTCTGCATCGACATAGGCCTGAATCGTATCTGCCAAGAATTGTCCTACTTGAGTAGAAATATCTTCGCCCTCAAGGACCAGACGTCGTTCGCTATAAATGACTCCGCGCTGGCGGTTCATCACATCGTCATATTTGAGAACATTCTTGCGAATCTCAAAGTTCTGCGCTTCAACCTGTGTCTGTGCAGACTTAATTGCATTACTGACCATCTTTGATTCGATGGGAGCATCTTCTGGAAGTCCAGCAGCAGATAGGAAGCGCTCAACCATGCCTGAATTAAATCGGCGCATCAAATCATCTTGTAGAGAAAGGTAGAAGCGTGATTCACCAGGATCACCCTGTCGTCCTGAACGACCACGAAGCTGGTTATCAATTCGGCGTGATTCGTGACGCTCTGTTCCTAGAACATAGAGACCACCAAGTGCGACAACTTCTTCATGACCGGAGGCAACAGCAGCCTTCTGCTTTGCTAACTCAGCCGGCCAAGCCGCTTCGTACTCTGCGGCATTTTCCACCGGAGAAATTCCACGTCGCTGTAACTCAAAGTCAGCCATAAATTCAGGATTACCACCGAGCATAATGTCGGTACCGCGACCTGCCATATTAGTTGCAACAGTTACAGCGCCTTTAACACCAGCACGAGCGATAATCATCGCCTCACGTTCGTGGTGCTTTGCGTTGAGAACTTCATGTGCAACGCCATTCTTTTTCAATACTGCAGATAGCTCTTCAGATTTTTCAACGCTCACAGTACCCACCAAAACTGGCTGTCCCTTGCGATGGCGTTCGACAATATCTTGAGCAACTGCAATGAACTTTCCAGCTTCAGATTTGTAGACAAGATCAGGAGCATCTATGCGTTGCATTGGACGATTTGTAGGAATCGGAACAACGCCTAGTTTGTAGATCTGATGGAATTCAGATGCTTCTGTCATCGCCGTACCGGTCATACCTGAAATCTTTGAATAGAGACGGAAGTAGTTCTGCAATGTGATGGTTGCAAGAGTCTGATTCTCATCCTTAATCTCAATACGCTCTTTCGCTTCTAGCGCTTGATGAAGGCCATCGCTATAGCGGCGACCGGAGAGCATACGCCCGGTGTGCTCATCAACGATGAGGAGTTCGCCATTCATGACTACGTAATCCTTATCGCGCTTAAAGAGCTCTTTTGCGCGCACGGCGTTGTTGAGGTAGCCAATAAGTGTTGTGTTTGCAGCCTCGTAGAGATTTTCAATACCAAGTAACTGCTCGACCTTTGTCACGCCTGCTTCAATCACAGCGATTGTCTTCTTCTTTTCATCAACCTCGTAATGAACATCGCGCGAGAGTTGATTTACGATATTTGAAAATTCGACGTACCACTTTGTTGCCTTATCGGCTGGGCCGCTGATGATCAGAGGTGTACGGGCTTCATCGATAAGAATCGAGTCAACTTCGTCAACCACGGCGAAGAAGTGATCTCGCTGTACGCAATCTTCCAAGCTCCATGCCATGTTGTCACGAAGGTAATCAAATCCAAATTCGTTATTTGTTCCATAGGTAACATCGCAGTTATAGGCTTCTCGACGCTCGGCTGGTGACATGCTGTTAACAATGACGCCAACTGTAAGACCGAGGAAGCGATGGATACGACCCATCCACTCGCTATCGCGCTCAGCTAAGTAATCATTTGTCGTAACAACGTGCACACCCTTACCTGCGAGTGCATTCAAATATGATGGAAGGGTTGCTACAAGAGTTTTACCTTCACCAGTTTTCATTTCTGCGATATTTCCCATGTGCATGGCAGCGCCACCCATGAGCTGAACGTCATAATGACGCTGACCTAAGGTGCGCTTTGCAGCCTCGCGAACTACTGCAAATGCCTCTGGAAGTAAATCATCGAGATCCTCGCCCTGTGTGAGGCGATTCTTAAACTCTTGAGTTTTTGCACGAAGTGCTTCATCTGACAATGGCACGATTGCATCTTCAAAAGAGTTAACCTCTTGTGCAATTTTTGTCAGCTGACGAAGAATCTTTCCTTCACCTGCGCGCATAATCCGATCAAGAATTGATGACATCTACAAACCTTTCAGAGACTTCCATCTATGAGACAACCTGACCGGCGGCATACCCCCACTGGTCACTGGCTATATCGTAGGGGTTTAGCAACGCAAGCAGTAACTGCGCCAATCACCGTATATCCCGCTCCATGAAGGGCTCTGCCCGCCTCGCGCAGGGTTGCCCCCGATGTAACTAAATCATCGATAATGATGATGGGAATATTTGACCGATCCCCTCGGTTCGCACAATTCATAGATTGACGCAGATTTATCTCTCTTGAGTGCGCATCCAGGGTTGATTGATCTCTCACCTTGCGCGAATGGCTCAAAACGGAATGAACTTTGACTAAAGGGCTACGCGAAATTGCATACGTTTGTTCCAGTATGAAATCTCGACCGCGCTTGCGAGTATTCATCTTTCTCGAAGGGATAGGAACAAGATCGGCAATGCCTACTTCACTGAAGAAATAAGCCAAGCTATGTGAAAGAGCTTGGTGTATCAGCTGATCAGCATCTGTAAGTGCACTCTCTTTCGCTCCAAGCAAAACTTTCTGTGCAACAGGTGAGTATGCAACTGCCGAATAAACCGGGAAGGAAAAACCAACTGTCACAACACTGCTTCGGTAGATATGTGGGTGCCACGACGCTCGACAAGTTGAACAGATTCGGATGCCGAGATGGCGACATCCAAGACATCGAGAGGGAAAAATCAATTCTGATAATGCTTGCAGAGAGATCACAGAGATGATCTTTACTGACTAGATTGTTTCGACCTTCAATTCATTTCTCTTGTGTGGATTAACAGGAAGTGGTCTGCCGGAAATTTGATTACCTGCAATTCGTGGCAAGGTGAGAACGAAATTTGCACCATCCCCCGGAGCGCCCCACGCATCGAGTTCTCCGTTATGGAGTCTGGCATCTTCTAGAGCAATGGAGAGCCCAAGGCCGGTTCCACCACGAGTGCGCGCTCGTGATGGATCTGCTCTCCAGAATCTATCGAAGACACGAATCAGTGATGACTCCTCCATGCCGACTCCGTGATCGCGAACACTTACCGCAACTTCTGTCAGAGTCTCAACGCATTCAATCTCAATAGGTTTTCCATCGGCGTGATCGAGAGCATTCGAGATTAAATTACGCATAATTCGTTCGACTCGCCTAAAGTCGGCACGAATATGCACTGGATTCTTTGGTGCTACGACTGAGATCTGAGAATCTGGCGAGTCGAGAATGACACCGAGATCTGAGACACAACGGCGCACCAGTCCAACAAATTCAAAATCAGTAGGTTCAAGAACTGCTACCTCTGCATCGAAGCGACTTACCTCTAACAGGTCCTGAAGCAGCTTTTCGAATCGGTCAATCTGGGCCAGCAAGAGCTCAGCGCTACGAGCAATCACTGGATCGAAATTCTCTCGTTGTGCGTGGATGACATCAGAGGCCATGCGCAGTGTGGTCAGAGGAGTTCTAAGCTCATGAGACACATCTGAAACAAAACGTTGTTGGACTTGCGAAAGATTTTCTAATCTACCGATTTGGGCCTGGATCGATGCCGCCATCTCGTTGAATGCATTACCAAGGGTCGCAATCTCATCGTTGCTTTCCACTTGTAATCGCTGAGTGAAATCACCTTGCGTAAAGAGGCTGGCAACCCTAGCCGCATCTCGAACAGGCTTTACGACCTGTCGCACAACGAGCCAGGTGATGAGTCCAATAAGCAAAAGAAGTACGAGAGCCGTCAGAAGGAGAGAGTTTTGAACAAGGTCAAGCGTCGCTCCTTGATTTGCCAGTGTGAAGACAAGATACATTTCATAGCGACCTGAATCAGGGATTGAGACACGTTGTCCTACATACAGTGCATCAATCGTCTTTCCTGTTTTGTAGGTGAGAGGCGCAAATTGATGCGAGAGGTCAGCATTCTTAGAGATCTGTTCCCGTAAATCCGCAGGTACTGCGGTCGCTAAAAGTCCATTCGATGCAAAACTATAGTTTGGCTGCTGACCATTTTTGGCAGTGTCACCTTTATCAAAAATCTTTAGGAGAATTATTTCTCGCGCACCATCTGTGTTTCCGAGAGTTGTTGATGAAGTAATTACATCAGTAACTTGAACTTGAATCTGGGGTTGTGTAGCACCCTCAACTAGCAGAAATTGGTAGCGAGCGTTGTAAAAAACTGAACGCGCATCAGCAAGAGAAGACTCCAGATTTACTTTCTTGATTCCATCTGAAAGCTGTGAGTACAGCGCAGAACCAGTGAGCCAAACGACTCCGAGAGAAAGAAGTACCGTCGAGAGAATGACTTTTGCTGCAAGGGATTGTGCGAGAGGCGAACGTTGTGGCCTCATTACGATGCGCCTACAACTCCAGCTTTATAGCCCACTCCACGTACAGTCATGACGATTGTTGGGTGCTCTGGATCGTGTTCGACTTTAGAACGTAAGCGCTGCACATGAACATTTACCAAACGAGTATCTGTTGAATGACGGTATCCCCACACTTCGCTTAACAGGGAGTCACGCGTGAAGACACGGCCCGGTTCTTTTGCCAGCGCAACGAGAAGATCAAATTCAAGGCGAGTAAGTGCAATAACTTTGTTTCCACGACGTACTTCATGAGCAGTTACGTCAATTGCAAGATCTCCAATGGTGAGAGATCCCTTGACATCAGCGTTTGTACGGCGAAGGCGTGTACGAATACGTGCAATTAATTCAGAGGGATGCTTGAAGGGCTTGACCATGTAATCATCTGCACCGGCTTCAAGGCCCGCAACAATATCTTGGGTATCACCCTTTGCGCTTAACATCACTATCGGCACCATAGATTCGGCGCGGATCAATTTACAAACTTCAACTCCATCAAGACCTGGCAACATCACATCGAGGAGAACGAGATCTGGAGGATTGTTTCGAAAAACATCCATGACCTCGTCTCCACGACTGACTAGATCCACGTCGATGCCGGCACCTGTTAATACGATGCCGAGCATCTCCGCAAGATCCTGGTCGTCATCGACGACCATGACTAAGGTCATTAGCTACCGTGCTCCCAAGAGTTGAGGTACATATCTTGAGCAGGTGTTAACACATCGATACGTCCACCCATCGAAATCAACTTGAGTGAAGCAACTTCTTTATCAATGTATTCAGGAACCATGTGAACGCCAGCAGGAAGGTTCTTCGCTTCCTTAACGAGGTACTCAGCTGTTAGCGCCTGATCAGAAAATGACATATCCATTACTGATGCTGGGTGGCCCTCTGCTGCACCAAGATTAACCAAGCGTCCTTCAGCAAGAAGGAGGAGGCGGCGACCGTCTGCGAGTACATATTCATCGGTCTGGTGACGCATCTTTGAGTTCTTCTTCTTTGAATTCTGCTCAAGCCAAGCCACATCGATTTCGATATCAAAGTGCCCGGAGTTAGCCATGATTGCTCCATCCTTCATTACAGCGAAGTGCTCATCGCGAAGTACATCGCGGTTACCTGTAACTGTAATAAAGACATCGCCAACCTTTGCTGCATCGAGCATTGGCATAACGCGGAAGCCCTGCATCATGGCATCGAGTGCCTTAGTCGGATCAATTTCAGTGACGATGACATCAGCGCCCATACCTTTTGCACGCTCTGCAACACCTTTACCGCAATAGCCAAAGCCTGCGACTACGACGATGCGTCCAGCGAGTAAGAAGTTGGTTGCGCGGAAAACGGCATCAAGAGTTGATTGTCCGGTGCCATATCGATTGTCGAACATGTGCTTTGTATCGGTGTCGTTGACAGCGATCATTGGGAATGTAAGAGCACCATCTTTAGCCATCTGGTTAAGGCGGATAACACCTGTTGTGGTCTCTTCGCAACCTCCTGTAATGGTTGGAAGAAGTTCGCGACGAGTAGTGTGAAGTGTGTTTACAAGATCGCAACCATCATCAAATACCTGGTGTGGTTCGATATCGAGTGCGGCATTAATGTGCGAGTAGTAGCCATCACGATCAACAGCGTTGCGAGCAAATACAGAAATTCCATATTCGTGAACAAGGGCTGCAGCTGTGTCATCTTGAGTTGACAATGGATTTGAAGCACAAAGTGCAATCTCAGCTCCGCCGGCCTTGAGAACGCGCATCAAGTTCGCTGTCTCAGTGGTGACGTGCATACATGCAGAAATTCGAACTCCTGCAAATGGTTGTGATTTTTCGAAACGCTCTCTAATTTGAGCGAGAACTGGCATGTTGCGCTCAGCCCATTCAATGCGCTTGCGGCCTTCTGCTGCAAGGGATGCATCTGCGATGTCATGCTTGGGTGTTGTTTGTGTTGTTGTCATAACTCTTCTCCTCTACACGGTAGGTGATTAATTGCTTACCTAAGGCGTAGGGCTCTACTTGCTAGGTTGCTGTAGGCCAAGATTACTGGGTAAAGAGACTACTTGCCACCTATGAGGGCCAAGACCTGCGCAGAAACTTTCTTCATCAGTGCATCAGAGTTGGCCTCGACATTAAGTCTGAGTAGAGGTTCAGTGTTTGAGGCACGGACGTTGAACCACCAGTCACTACTCTCGACAGTAAGGCCGTCTAGGTGATCTGTAGAGACTCCATCAATTGCTAAGTAGTGTGACTCGATCGCTGACATGACTGACTGCGCGTCATCAACAACTGAGTTAATTTCACCGCTCGAAGAGTAACGATTATATGAATGTAAAAGTTCGCTTAATGTGCCATCAGATTCAGAAAGGGCAGCTAGTGCATGTAAGGCGGCCAACATTCCAGAATCGGCACGCCAAAAATCTCTAAAGTAGAAGTGACCAGAATGCTCGCCTCCGAAAATCGCGCCTGTTTCGGCCATCATTTTTTTGATGTATGAGTGACCAACTCGAGAGCGAATTGCGGTGCCACCGTTTTCTTCGACAACTTCCCTGACGCTACGTGACGAAATCAAATTATAAATAATTGTTGAACCAGGATCACTGGCAAGTGCACGATCTGCAATGAGGGCAGTTAATGCAGATGGGTTTACTAACTCACCTTTCTCGTCCACCAAAAAGCACCGGTCTGCATCTCCATCAAATGCCAAGCCAATATCTGCTTTATGCTTTTTTACGGCCTTCGATAAGTCTTGCAAATTCTTTGGGTCAATCGGATTGGCCTCATGATTTGGAAAAGTTCCATCTAACTCGAAGTACATTTCTACGACCTCAACATTGAGACCTTTGAATACTGCAGGAGCTGTATATCCGGCCATTCCATTTCCGGCATCAACGACAACTTTGAGTGATCGCATAGAACTCAAGTCAACGAGGCTCAGAAGATGTTCTACATATTCCTGAAGCATATTTTGTGAACGCTCTACACCCACACTTCGAAGTTCGATCGGTGAACCCTGCTCCACAAATTTTTCAATTGTGAGTAATCCTGATTCTTTTCCGATTGGTCGAGCACCGCTAAGACACATTTTAATGCCGTTATATTCGGCTGGGTTGTGACTTGCTGTGAACATAGCTCCTGGCATATTCAACTTTCCTGCAGCAAAATAAAGCATGTCTGTCGATGCCAACCCGATGCGAATAACATCCAACCCTTGTGAGGTAATTCCGGCAGAGAACGCATCAGCAAAAATCGGTGACGATGGGCGCATATCTTCACCGATGACAACTGTGCCTGGCTCGCGCTCTAATTGAAGAAAGCGAGCGAATGCAACTCCGGTTGCAAAGCAAAAGTCAGCGGTGATCTCACTATCAACGAGTCCTCGAACGTCATAAGCTTTAAATATTGACATTGCTACGTCTGCCTAATTAGGAATCGCGCGAAGGTGTCCGCGACGTACGCCAATATGATGCGCACTCTGATCTTGCTCAGATTCAACATCACTATTTTGCGGGAGCGTTGCTGCAGCTTCACGTACTGCATCTGCAATAGCCATGAGGTCATCATCTGTTGGACCAGACCCAGATTGTGAAATCTCTTCTTTGATGACAGACCATCCGTTGGGAACAGTTAATTTGCGAGCATGAAACTCGCACAAGTCATACGCATG
>JAIXYD010000069.1 GCA_027490415.1 Streptomycetaceae bacterium | reverse complement strand
GCATCTGTATTTGTGTACGCCGGTTCAACACTTCCAGGTCAAGTAGATGGAAAAGATGTCACAATCATTGACGCCTTCGAAGCAGTCGGCGCATGTGCACGTGGATTGATCACTAAAGATCGCGTGGATCAAATTGAACGCGCAATCTGCCCTGGCGAGGGTGCTTGTGGTGGCATGTATACGGCGAACACGATGGCAGCTATTGGTGAAGCAATTGGACTTTCACTTCCTGGCTCAGCAGCACCTCCGGCAGTTGATCGCCGTCGCGACGCGTACGCAATTAAATCTGGAGAAGCAGTTGTTAATCTGATCAAACTTGGAATCACAACTCGCGATATCTTGACAAAGAAGGCATTTGAAAATGCCATCACAATTTTAATGGCTCTTGGCGGATCTACGAATGCTGTTCTTCACTTGCTTGCTATTGCGTATGAAGCAGAAGTTGATCTCACTCTCGAAGATTTTCACCGAATCGGATCCAAGGTGCCTCTACTTGGAGACCTTAAGCCTTTTGGTAAGTACGTCATGACAGATGTTGATCGCGTTGGCGGAATTCCTGTTGTGCTTCGCATTCTTCTTGATGCGGGATACCTGCACGGAGATTGCTTAACCGTCACCGGAAAAACGATGGCTGAGAATCTGGCAGATATTAATCCTCCATTCCCAGATAGTGATGTTCTCTTCCCGGCAGATAAACCAATCTCAACAGATGTTGGAATCACAATTCTTGGCGGCACTCTCGCTACCGATGGCGCTGTATGTAAAACTGCAGGCATCGGCATCGATACCTTCGAAGGACCAGCACGCGTTTTCGAACGCGAACAAGCAGCAATGGATGCTGTTGAAAATGGAACAATCAAAGAAGGCGATGTTGTTGTTATCCGCTACGAAGGTCCTAAGGGTGGACCAGGTATGCGCGAGATGTTGATGGTGACAGGTGCAATTAAGGGAGCTGGTCTTGGAAAGAAGACACTCCTTCTCACCGATGGTCGCTTCTCTGGTGGATCCACCGGACTCTGTGTGGGACACATTTCACCTGAGGCAGTCGATGGTGGACCAATCGCATTCATTAAGGATGGCGATCGCATTCGCATCGATATCGTCAATCGCACACTTGATCTGCTTGTCGATCCAGCCGAACTAGAAGCTCGCAAAGTGGGATGGAAGCCAATCCCGCACAAGTTCACACGGGGAGTACTCGCTAAGTTTTCAAAAGGCGTCAGTTCAGCCTCGAAAGGTGCTGTCTGGAACTAAGCGGATTTGGCGTCCCATTTATTGAGATGCTCATCTCACGTCTTGACGCTTTGCCGTCGGCGTTGGAGAATATGCCTATGTCAGCAACACGCGCCCTCTCATCATCAGTGGTGGTGATTCGATAGCGCGTGCCTTTTTGACACGCGCCCTCAGATATCTGAGGGTTTTTTCATTTAATGAGATTGAACGAGATAAGTAACTAGCGAGGAAAGGAGTACGAAGAGATGGCACATGTACCAACAGCAAACGGCACAACAATGAATGGAGCTACTTCATTGGTGAAAAGCCTTGAAGCAGCAGGCGTCGATGTGATGTTCGGTCTTCCAGGTGGCGCAATTCTTCCCGCCTACGATCCAATCTTCGACTCCACAATCCGCCACATCTTGGTTCGCCACGAACAGGGTGCAGGCCATGCCGCAACTGGTTACGCGCAAGTGACAGGTCGCGCTGGCGTCTGTATCGCAACATCTGGACCCGGAGCTACTAACTTAGTTACACCGTTGGCAGATGCTGCAATGGATTCAGTTCCAATGGTTGCAATTACAGGACAAGTTCCTTCGGTTGCGATTGGAACGGATGCATTTCAAGAGGCGGATATTCGCGGCATCACAATGCCATTTACGAAGCACAACTTCCTTGTTACCAATCCAAACGACATTCCTCGCGTGGTCGCAGAAGCTTTCCATATCGCTACGACTGGTCGCCCAGGTCCAGTCTTGGTGGATATTGCAAAGGATGCGCTCCAAAAAGAGACGACGTACAACTGGCCAACCAGTATCGAACTCCGCGGATACAAACCACAGGTTGTTCCTAATCAGGGTGCGATTAATGATGCAGCAGCACTTATTGCTTCTTCGCATAAACCTGTCTTCTATGTTGGCGGCGGAGTAATTAAGGCGAATGCTTCACGTGAACTTCTAGAACTAGCAGAACTTCTAGGTGCACCAGTTGTTACGACGCTGATGGCGCGAGGAGCTTTCCCAGATTCTCATCCATTACATATGGGTATGCCTGGCATGCATGGAACAGTTGCTGCAGTGACTGCCCTTCAAAAGGCAGATCTACTCATTACTTTGGGCGCTCGCTTTGATGATCGCGTGACAGGAAAACTCTCCACCTTTGCAGTCAATGCCAAGGTTATTCATGCAGATATCGATCCTGCTGAAATCGGCAAGAATCGTTACGCAGATGTACCTGTTATTGGTGATGTTCGCGAAACCATGAAGGCCCTGATTCCAGCCCTCAAGGCAGCCCTTGCAAAGAACGCTGCGGATCTCACACCATGGTTACAGGCGATGAATAAGTTACGTGCAACGTATCCATTGGGTTATGACATTCCAGCAGATGGCTCGCTTTCACCTCAATTTGTAATCGAACGTTTAAGCAAGATCTGTGGTCCAGATACGATCTTTGCTGCCGGCGTTGGTCAACATCAGATGTGGGCCGCACAATTTGTTCAGTATGAAAAGCCACGCACATGGCTTAACTCAGGTGGGGCCGGAACTATGGGTTACGCCGTACCTGCTGCAATGGGTGCAAAAGTTGGTGCACCCGATACAACTGTGTGGGCAGTTGATGGCGATGGTTGTTTCCAGATGACTAACCAAGAGCTAGTTACCTGTGCACTCAATAACATCCCAGTAAAGATTGCAATCATTAATAATGAAAGTCTTGGAATGGTTCGCCAGTGGCAGACCCTTTTCTACGAAGGTCGTTACTCAAACACCAGCCTTGAATCAAAGCGCGTTCCAAACTTCCCAATGTTGGCAGAGTCAATGGGCTGTGTTGGTCTTGCTTGCGAACGTGCAGAAGATGTGGATGCAACTATTGAAAAGGCAATGTCAATTAATAATCAGCCTGTAGTCGTTGATTTCCGAGTCCATCGTGATGCAATGGTTTGGCCGATGGTTGCAGCTGGTACATCTAACGACGACATCATGATCGCTCGCGCTACTGCGCCTGACTGGGATTCACAGGAGCTCTAATGGCCATTCACAAACTAGAAGTTCTCGTCGAAAACGAACCAGGCGTTCTTGCACGCGTTGCTGGACTTTTTGCTCGTCGTACTTACAACATCGATTCTCTCGTCGTAGGACCAACAGAGAATTCAAAGATTTCCAAGATGATCATCGAAGTAAGTGTCGAAGGTCACTCTCTTGAGCAAGTGATGGCCCAGTTAGACAAGTTAATCAATGTAATCCGCATCGAAGAGGTTCTCGAAGGTGCGATCAGCAATACCAAGCACGACACCCAACCTGATTATCAGAACTAAACTAGATCTCGATAGCAAAAACGAAAAAGGAGAAATACCGTGGCAACGATGTATCACGAAGAGGATGCAGATCTCTCAATCATCCAGGGTCGCAAGGTCGCGAT
>JAIXYD010000077.1 GCA_027490415.1 Streptomycetaceae bacterium | reverse complement strand
TAACGCGCACGCGCATTCTGCGCATTCTGGTCGCCAGCACCCTGTGTGATGAGGGAGAATACGGGTTCCGCCATTGTGTAGTGGCTAGCACATGGGCCTTTGAAGCCCAGGGTCCAGGATCGATACCTGGTGGCGGAGCAAAGCAAGTGCCCGCCGAAGTACAAAAGACCGTCTAGTGGATTGACGGAGCAAGATAGACTTCATATATGAGCCTAGAAACAGTGGTTGTTCTCGCCGCTGGAGAAGGCACGCGAATGAAATCTTCAATTCCCAAGGTTCTTCATTCAATTTCTGGTCGCACACTTCTTGGACATGTTCTCCATGCAGTCGATGGATTGAATGCAAAGAATCTTCGCATCGTTGTTGGCGCCGGTCGCGAACTTGTCGAAGAGCATGTATCTGTTATCGCACCACATGCCACAACTGTCTTTCAAGAGCATCGCGGCGGCACAGGACATGCAACACAACTTGCGCTCGCAGGCATCACTTCAACCGGAACAGTTCTTGTTCTGGCAGGTGATACCCCAATGCTTTCAAGTCCGTCACTGGCAGCCCTTTTGGAAGTTCATCACAAGGGTGGCTTTACCGCTTCCGTGATGACAGCCGAGCATCCTGACCCAACTGGTTATGGACGTATTGTGCGAAGTGATGATGGATCACTGCTACGAATTGTTGAAGAACGCGATGCTACAGATAACGAAAAAGCGATTTATGAAGTTAACTCTGGGGTGTACGCATTTGATGGTGCAAAGCTTGCTGATGCGATTGGAAAGCTCAAGAACGATAATTCACAAGGCGAGCTTTATCTGACAGATGTTCTAGAAATCTTACGCAATGATGGTGGATCAATCGCTGCTGTACTGATTGAAGATTTCGTTGAGATCCTAGGTGTTAACGATCGTAGCCAATTAGCCGAAAGTGCTGCGCTGCTTCGCGATCTGATCAATGAAGAATTAATGAAGTCAGGGGTAACCATTGTTGATCCATTAACGACATGGGTTGATTCGACCGCGCAGGTCGAAAGCGATGTCACCTTATTGCCTGGTACATGGATTGCCGGAAAGAGTACGGTGGCAAGCGGTGCTGTTATTGGGCCGCGCACCACCTTGCTCGATTGCACAGTTGCTGCAGGTGCTCACGTCATTGAATCTAATTGCACGGGCGCCGTGATTGGAAAAGGTGCGCAGGTTGGGCCATTTACCTATTTGCGTCCAGGCACCGATCTCGGAGCATCAAGTAAAGCTGGCGCATTTGTTGAGATGAAGAATGCAGTTGTTGGAGAAGGCTCGAAGGTTCCACATCTTTCATACGTGGGGGATGCAACAATCGGTGAAGGCACAAATATCGGTGCTGCAACAATTTTTGTAAATTATGACGGCGTAGAAAAGCACCACACCACCGTGGGCGATCACGTCCGTGTTGGCAGCGATTCGATGTTGGTAGCCCCAATCACAATCGGAGATGGCGCCTATACAGCCGCTGGCTCTGTAATTACAGAAGATGTGCCACCCGGAGCAATTGGGGTTGCTAGAGCAAAGCAGAGAAATGTATTAGGTTGGGTCCTGCGCAAGCGATCCGGTACAAAATCAGCAGACGCAGCCTCGCGTCATAGTGATGAGAAGAAGGGCTAACTCCTTTGAGCGAACTCCGATTATCTTCTGAAAAAAGATTGCGTCTCTTTTCAGGACGTGGATATCCAGAGCTCGCAGAAGCTGTTGCAACAGAGTTAGGCATCCCACTCACACCAACATCTGCATACGACTTTGCAAATGGTGAAATCTTTGTTCGCTTTGAAGAATCAGTTCGCGGCTGCGACGCATTTGTTATTCAATCTCACGCAGCCCCAGTTAATAAGCAGATCATGGAACAACTCATCATGGTCGATGCACTCAAGCGCGCATCTGCAAAGCGCATCACAGTTGTTGCACCGTTCTACGGGTACGCGCGTCAAGACAAGAAGCATCGCGGACGTGAACCAATCTCAGCTCGCTTGATGGCTGATCTTTACAAGACCGCTGGTGCAGATCGTCTGATGGTTGTTGATCTTCACACTTCACAGATTCAAGGTTTCTTTGATGGTCCAGTGGATCATCTCTTTGCACTTCCAATGCTTGCAAATTATGTTGGCAGCAAAGTTGATCGCTCCATGCTCACAATCGTTTCACCTGACTCAGGTCGTGTTCGTGTTGCAGAGCGTTGGTCAGAACTTCTTGGCGGATGTCCGATCGCATTTATTCACAAAACACGCGACCCACTTATTCCTAATGAATCAGTGACAGGACGCGTCGTTGGTGATGTGACCGGCCGTACCTGTGTTGTTATCGATGACATGATCGATACCGCAGGCACAATTACAAAGGCAGTGGATGCACTTTTTGAAGGTGGCGCTAAAGATGTAATCATCGCGGCCACCCACGCTGTTTTCTCAGGCCCTGCAGTTGATCGCTTGAAGGAATCACGTGCCGTTGAAGTCGTTGTAACCAACTCATTGCCAATCGCAGATGACAAGCACTTCGACAAGCTCACTGTGCTCACAATTGCCCCACTTCTAGGCCGTGCGATCCGCGAGGTCTTCGAAGATGGCTCAGTCACAAGCCTTTTTGACGGCCACAGCTAAGTCAGGCTAGTCTTGCCTCATTCTGGCGAGGGTTTCTCCTTAATGTTTATAAAGGAAACCGTTATCGACGGCAAGGAATTTAACTCCTAGTCAGAGCACATCGTCTTCTGGTTCATAGCCAAAGGCTTTGAACTACTAACTAGGAGTTTTTTAATGGCTGAATTATCAATCAAGGGCACCACACGTACCGAATTCGGTAAGGGTGCATCACGTCGCGCACGTGTTGCAGGACTTGTTCCAGCAGTTATCTACGGACACGGCGAGAAGCCACTTCACATCACATTGCCAGCTAAAGAACTTGGCGTTGCTCTCAAAGAGTCAAACGTACTTCTTAACATCGATATCGATGGAAAGGTCGAACTCACACTTCCAAAGTCAGTAGTTCGCCACCCACTCAAGCAGATCCTTGAGCACATCGACCTCGTACTTGTCCGTCGCGGTGAGAAGGTAACTGTTGCAGTTCCTGTTCACACAGAAGGAAAGCACGATCCAGATGGAATCCTCGAGCACGTCCACCACACAATTGAAGTTGAAGCTGAAGCAACTTCTATTCCTAAGTTCCTCACACTTAACATTGAAGGAATGGCTGCTGGAACTTCTCGCTACGCATCAGATGTTGTTCTTCCTGCAGGTACAACACTTGCAAGCGATGCAAAGATGATCATCGTTCACTTGTCTGAGCGCTCAACAGCTGCAGTCGAAGAGACTCCAGTTGCTGCTGCAACAGATGCTGCGGCACCTGCAGCAGATGCTGAAAAGAAGGACGCTTAACCCGTACCCTTTCTCATTATGACGTGGTTGGTAGTGGGCCTTGGTAATCCAGG
>JAIXYD010000031.1 GCA_027490415.1 Streptomycetaceae bacterium | reverse complement strand
TCCCCCAAGCTGATAGGTCCAAAGTTGGTTCGAATAAGTCGGATAACCCGTACGTCGACAGCTTCCATGAGGCGACGGATAATGTGATATCTCCCCTCATGGATGCTGACTTCGATCCATTGTGGTGAGAGATGCTTGAAGGAAAGCACACGACCCATGCCATCTTCGAGTTCGATTCCTTTGAGGAGAATCTTATCCACCCCAGGGGTAAGCACCCCTTCGAACTCGATGATGTAGCTCTTTACCAGGCCATAAGAAGGATGGGTTGCTCGGAAGGTCAGATCGCCATCATTTGTGAGCAGGATTAAACCTTCCGAATCCTTATCTAAGCGGCCCACATGGAAAAGACGTTCTTTTCGGAGGTCAATAAAGTCTGCTAGTGAAGGTCGCCCTTCCGGGTCAAACATTGTGGACAAAACACCTTTTGGTTTATGAAGTACTAAATAAGTCTTAGACAAAGTACTTGTAATTGTCTCACCATCAACCATTACCTTGACCATAGTTGGGTCGAACTTCGCGCCAAGCTCTCTGATGATATGACCATCGACGGAGACGCGCCCATCCATGATGAGCTCGTCGGCTCCCCTACGTGAGGTCACGCCGGCGTCGGCAATAATTTTATTCAAGCGTACAAGTGACATTTTTAGGCTATCCATTCTCGACAGTCTTAGGGGTTTCGATCGGCCCTTGAGGGCGTATGTGCTTACTTTACGCCAGGGCTACATGATTAAGCAAAAGGGTGCGGCGCAGGAGGGCAAGGAGAGACGGATTAATCCGTCAGGCTCTCCAGAATCTCATCAAGTCCGTCCAAGTCAGGAAGGTGTGGAGCCAGAGGCGAGAGATCCTCGAGGGAGTTCAACCCTAGACGTTCTAAGAAGTAGCTCGTTGTCTTGTAGAGGATTGCGCCAGTCTCATTCTCTACCCCGTACTCCTCAACAAGGCCTCGAGTGACCAGGGTCTTCACTACAGCTTCAACGTTGACCCCACGGATAGCAGAAACCCTGGCTCGTGAGACCGGCTGGCGGTAGGCAATCACCGCGAGGGTCTCCAAAGCTGCCTGGGTGAGACGGTTTTGCTGCCCATCGAGGACAAATTTCTCGACTGCGGAGGCGCAATCAGGGTGGCTGTAGAAGCGCCATCCCCCGTTGATCGCCTTGAGAGTGAAGCCACGGTCGTCATAGCTAGCCTGGAGACGCTCAAGCGACTCTTTGATGACATCAACTGTTACCTCGAGGACTGTGGCCAATGTGAGCTCGGTGACCGGCTCATCGACCACCATAAGGATCGCTTCAATCGATCTATCAACTTCTACATTAGACATTTTCACCCTCTATTGTCTCGTCTAGTGGTACAACCGGTATATCAAATTCGTCGGTAATCTCTACTTCGCCCTCATCAGAGCCGGTCCAACTGATCTGGAGCTCACCGAGCGCGATTACCTGGTTGAATCTCAGGTTGCCCTGACGATATAGGTCCAGCAGTGCTAAGAACCTAGCCACAACGACCAGGGTTGATTCTGCGTCGTGGCAGAGGCTGCGAAAACTCATGGTTTTGGAGAGCCGGAGGGCTTCCACAACGAGCTTGGATTGCTCGCTGACGCTGACCAAAGCCATGTGGAGATGCTCGATAGCGACCACTGGAGGCGCTTTGGGGGTCAGCACGCGCTCGGCGATCGCAGCAAAGCGCTCGGGACCAACCCCAATAAGCACTTCAGGCAGAAGGGCTGAGAGCGCTGGATCTAGGGCAACTACGCGTGGGAATGCCTTGTCGGAGGCTTCAATCATGGTTTGGAACGAGGCTGCGATCTCTTTAAAGGCTCGGTACTGCAGGAGGCGGGCGAAGAGAATGTCGCGAGCTTCAAGCAGAGCCAAATCTTCCTCATCCTCGACCTCTCCACTTGGGAGCAATCGGGCTGCCTTGAGGTCAAGCAAGGTTGCTGCGACAACAAGGAATTCGGTCGCCTGATCCAAGCGCCAACCCTCGCCAGAAACCTCGAGAGCGCGGATGTAGGCGATGAATTCATCGGTCACCAGGCTCAGGGATACCTCGGTGATATCGAGCTTGTGGCGGGAGATTAGCTGGAGAAGGAGATCAAAGGGGCCATCAAAGTTTGAGAGGTGGACGCTAAAACCGCTCTCTGGAGCGATATTTTCGGCAGTCTCGATCGAAATATCCACGAGCGCACCTTACTTGTTTTTCACCTACTACTTGCCGATACACGCTGCACACGCGTAGAGTCACCGCGGAAAGAAAAGAGGTTTCTCGCTTGAGCGCTATATCGACAAAAGACGAGGATGTCGTCACCACAGCAAGCCTCACCGGCAAGGCTGTCACAACATTTCCCGCACCCGCTGCACTTTCAGAACACGGCAACGCGCGAGTCATCTCTATCTTTAACCAAAAAGGTGGAGTCGGAAAGACAACAACAACAATCAACCTTGGTGCAGCGCTGGCAGAACTCGGTCGTCGAGTGCTTCTTGTTGACTTCGACCCTCAGGGTGGACTTTCACTCGGTCTAGGAGTGAACGCACATACCCTCCCACTAGAGAACACCGTCTATCACGCGTTGATGGATCCTGCTGCAGACATTCAACAAATTGTTTTGAAATCCTCCGTAGCAAATCTAGATTTCTTACCCGCAAGTCGCGACCTTGGAGCAGCTGAATCTAAGCTTCCATCAGAGATCGGTGGACAGCAATTCCTCAAGCGTGCTCTTACTACATTAAAAGATGACTACGACGTAATTCTTATTGACTGTCAGCCAACAATGGGTCAACTCACTGTAAACGCTCTTGTTGCATCGAATGAAGTAATCGTTCCTTTGCAGTGCGAATATTTTGCTCTACACGGCTTCATTGAATTGCGTGGAAACATCGACAAGGTCAAGACATTCTTAAATCCAGATCTCAGACTCATAGGGATCCTTGCGACTATGTATGATCGCAAGACACTTCATAACCGAGAGGTACTCACCGCTATTCTCGAGAAGTATCCCGATGATGTTTTTGACACCATCATTGCCAAGACGATTCGTTTCTCTGAAACAACTGTTGCAGGCGAACCAATTACTAGTTATGCATCATCATCAGGAGGCGCAGCGTCATACCGACGTCTCGCGCGAGAACTAATTGCACGAGGAGGCGCACGATGACACGTAGAGCGAGCTTGCCAGGAGCAGATGAACTCTTTAAGCAGAACAGTCCCGCGCTAAGCGCCGTCCGCGAAGTAGCACCAGAACCATCTGTTCCCGAGGCTGCACCTCAAAGAGCAACAGCGCCCAAAGCAAAGAAGGGCGTTCGTTCAATTCCTCGACGTCGTGTTGTCAGTGTTGATAAATCACCATCTGGACGCGAACGTCACGATGAGAAGATCACTGTTTATCTCTCCCCCGATGAACTTTTTGACCTAGATCAGGCTCGCCTGACTCTCCGGGGAGATTTGGGATTAGCAGTTGATCGTGGACGTATTGTTCGTGAATCAATCGCTGTGATCATTGCTGATCTCGAACAAAAGGGTGATCAGAGCATTCTTGCTCGCAGACTACGCGGAATCTAAAGGTTAACGCGCACGCGGGTGTGCGCTGCTATAACTTTGACGAATTTTGTCGATCGTAACCAAGGTGTAAATCTGCGTCGTTGTAACTGATGAATGGCCTAACAGTTCTTGAACCACACGTATGTCTGCGCCGCCATCGAGAAGATGTGTCGCATATGAATGACGGAACACGTGTGGGCTCACCTTGCCCTCGAGACCGCAAGCTTGGGCAGCATGTAAGACGATGTTCCATGCGCTTTGTCGGGAAAGTCGCCCGCCACGAGAGTTGAGAAAGAGTGCATTCTCGTTTCTCACTCCCTTTGCAAGAAGTCCCGGCCTCACTCGCACCAAATAGTCATCGAGGGCAGTTAATGCAAAACTTCCTATTGGAACAATTCGCTCTTTAGAACCCTTTCCGCGCAATTTAATGGTCTGGATTACCTCGTTTTCACTTTCGACTTTCGCTAAATCATTCATATTGATGCCGATGATTTCAGATACTCGTCCACCAGTTGAATAAAGCAGCTCCAGGAGTGCAACATCGCGCAAGGAGCAAGAGTCACTAAGAGACTTCGCACTCTCAATTAATGAGGCCACTTCTTCAATTGTGAGTGCTTTAGGTAATTTACGCGCCACTTTATGTGAAGTGATTTCGCCCGTCGGAAGATTGAGGTCATACTCTCGCGCACAGTAGATGAGAAAAGATTTAACGGCAGAGTTAGTTCGATTGATACTACTTATAGCCAGTTTGCGATCTTTAAGCCAGACCTCAAATTCCGATAGCGTTGTCGACGTAACACCAACGACATCAACGCCACTTTCTTGTAGGAATTCGATGAAGTAACGTAAGTCTCTGGCATACGAAAGCAGTGAATTTTCGGAGAGACCACGCTCAATGCGTAAGTGATCAACAAATGACGAGCGAGCTGTTTCTGTTGCGAAATTAGTAACCATGCGCTTGCGCAACTGCCGGATACATCACTTTTCCGTCATGAACATTCAAACCCGTAGCAAGTGACTTGTCGGCAGCACACGCTGCCTCCCAACCAAGGTTAGCAAGTGCCAATGCATATGGGAGCGTCGCGTTTGTAAGGGCATATGTCGAAGCAACAGGAACTGCACCAGGCATATTTGCAACACAGTAAAACACTGAATCATGAACGCGGAAAGTTGGTTCTGCGTGTGTGGTGGGTCTTGAATCTTCAAAGCACCCTCCTTGATCGATCGCGATATCGACCAATACTGAACCTGGTTTCATCTGCGCAACCTGAGCATTACTCACTAACTTTGGAGCTTTCGCTCCGTGAACGAGAACGGCTCCGATCACTAGATCTGCGCTCTTCACCTCACGATCTATCGCATGAAACGAAGATGCAAGAGTCTTGATTCGACCACCATAGATGGTGTCGATATATGCAAGACGTGCAAGCGAGCGATCGACAATAGTTACATCGGCGCCCATTCCCATCGCGATTACCGCCGAATTCAAACCAGCAACTCCCCCGCCAATTACCAGAACCTTTGCTGGTGAAACTCCGGGAACGCCGCCCATAAGTACACCGCGACCACCGTTAGGTTTTTGTAACGCACTCGCACCCACTTGAGCCGCCAGGCGTCCTGCGACTTCAGACATTGGAGCCAGCAACGGAAGCGTTCCATTGAGTTCAACAGTTTCGTATGCAATTGCTGTGGTTCCACTCGCCAGTAATGCATCTGTGCAGGGCTTAGAAGCAGCTAGATGAAGATAAGTGAAAAGAATCTGGCCTTTACGAAGTCTCGAGTATTCAACTTCGATAGGCTCTTTTACTTTAAGAATCATTTCTGCCGATGCCCAAATCTTTAACACATCTTCCTCAATAGCCGCACCTGCTGCAACGAAGTCAGCATCGGTGATTGCCGAGCCCAAACCAGCACCTTTTTCGATTACAACGCTATGGCCTGCTCGAATGAATTCCGCAACACCTTCTGGAGTAAGCGCTACCCGCGACTCGTGAACTTTGATCTCTTTTGGAACTCCTACGAGCATTTACTTATCCTTTGCTTTGATTGCTGCAGCTATAAGACCGGTGAAAAGTGGATGTGGGCGCGTTGGCCTGGATCGTAACTCCGGATGTGCTTGAGTCCCCACGTAGTAAGGATGCACCTCTCTAGGAAGTTCAACAAATTCGACCAAATCGAGTTCTTTATTGATTCCAGAGAAGACCAAACCAGATGCGCTGAGCTTTTCCCGATAATCATTATTTACTTCATAACGATGACGATGGCGCTCTTCAATTGTGGGAGAGTTGTAGATGTCGGCCACTATTGACCCATTCGCAAGTTCTGCGCGGTAAAGACCAAGTCGCATCGTGCCACCCATATCTTCTTGCCCTGCGACGATTCGTTCTTGACCAACCATCGTTGCAATTACGTGTGTTCCATTATCAGGATCGAACTCCGCAGAGTTCGCATCCTTAATTCCGGCTAGATTGCGTGCTGCTTCAATGACCATGCACTGCAATCCCAGACAAAGACCAAGTGTTGGAATTTTATGTTCGCGGGCATAAGTAAGTGCCCCTAGTTTGCCCTCGATCCCACGAACACCAAATCCACCTGGAACGCAGATTGCATCTACATCACCGAGTGACTTTTGCGCACCTTGCGGTGTATCGCATTCATCACTTGGTACCCAAACCAATTCGACTTTTGCATTGTTAGCAAAACCGCCAGCTCGCAACGCTTCTGAGACGGATAGGTACGCATCTGGAAGGTCAATATATTTTCCGACAAGGGCAACCTTCACATGATGCGCCGGATGATGAACCTTCTTCAGAAGATCATCCCATTCACCCCATACAACATCGTGTCCACCCAGGCTTAAACGGCGAACTACATATGCATCCAAACCTTCGCTGAAAAGAACCTTCGGAATGTCATAAATGCTCGGTGCATCAACTGCGGCAACAACCGCCTCTGAATCTACGTCACACATTAAAGAAATCTTTTTCTTAATTGATTCAGGGATCGTACGATCTGAACGAAGCACAATTGCATCCGGTGCTATTCCGATACTGCGCAGTGCAGCGACGCTGTGTTGCGTTGGCTTTGTTTTTAATTCACCAGATGGACCGATGTATGGAACGAGTGAAATATGGAGATAGAAGACGTTATCTCTGCCAACTTCTTGACGGAGTTGGCGAGCTGCTTCCAAAAATGGTTGGGATTCGATGTCGCCTACGGTTCCACCGATTTCAGTGATGACAACATCTATATCTGGTGCTGCCATTGCAAGAATGCGCTCTTTAATTTCATTGGTGATGTGCGGAATCACCTGGACAGTCTCGCCTAGATATTCTCCGCGACGCTCTCGCGCAATAACTCTCGAATAAACCTGACCCGTTGTGACATTTGCCGAGCCTTCAAGATTGCGATCAAGAAAGCGCTCGTAATGTCCAATATCTAAATCGGTCTCGGCACCATCATCGGTGACGAAGACTTCACCATGCTGGAAGGGGTTCATCGTTCCGGGATCTACATTGAGATAAGGGTCGAGCTTTTGCATTGTCACGCGGATCCCGCGCGAAACTAGGAGCCTTCCGAGACTAGAAGCTGTGAGTCCTTTGCCCAAACTTGAGGCGACTCCCCCGGTTACAAAAATATGCTTAGTCACATGCGCTTGGCCCATGGGAGTCAAACCTATCAGTCTCTGGGGCTACTTACCCCGCATAGCCAGAAGTTCGGCTGCGTGTTCTTGGGCACTGACTGATTCATCCAAGCCGGCAAGCATGCGAGCTATCTCAGAGACGCGAGCCTGTTCATCTAATTGGCTTACTCCAGATTGAACTACTTGGCCATCGCTATCTTTTGCGACTACAAAATGGCGATCAGCCCATGCCGCAACCTGGGGTAAATGAGTAACTACGATTACCTGAGCATGCTGAGAGAGAGCATGAAGTCTGCGTCCCACTTCAATAGCTGCCTTACCGCCTACACCAGCATCTACTTCATCAAAAATATATGTTCCGACTGGTGCTGATGCTGCAATAACTACTTCGAGGGCCAACATGATGCGAGACATTTCTCCACCAGATGCGCCTTTTCCAAGTGCAACTTTAGGACCATCTTTATGCCCTTGAATGGACATTACGATTTCATCACAGCCGGAGATCGTGAAGTCGCTCTCCTTCAGACTACCTTTGTAATCCGGAGCGATCACATCAACATGGAAGCGAGTGTGTGGCATTGATAATCCAGAGATCTCATTCGAAACCGCCTCGCTCAGTTTCTTCGCCGCTCTGTTTCTAACTTCGGTGAGCGTGGTCGCATTGGTTAAGAGTTTTACTTTAACAACTTTGATTTCAGCTTCAAGTTCTGCGATTCGATCTTGACCACCATTTAAATCCGCGATCATCTCCTTTGCACTCTTCACTCGGATCGCGATCTCTGCCATTTCATAATCTATGGAGCCCGACCCGCCCCACTTTTTCACAAAACTTGTGAGAGCTGCCTTTCGCTCTTGTAGGTAATCAAGTCGAGACGGATCAGCCTCAAGAGAAGACAAATACGAAGTGAGCGACGCATGAGCATCGTCTAGGAGAAAGAAACTTTCCGAGACATTGCTTGCAATCTCATCCAGCGCCTGATCCTTGCCCTTAGCCGCTTCAAGAAACTTTCGCGCCTGACCCAAAACGGAAAGTACGCCAGCATCTTCATCTCCCAGCGCTGATCCCGCACCAGAAGCTGCAATACGTAGATCTTCAACACTTGCGAGCTTTCTTATCTCGTCCTCAACGGCGGCGTACTCGTTGCGAGTCGGTTTGAGCGTGGTCCACTGCTTAGTTAAGAGCTCTAGATCTGCGATTTGGGAATCTCGTGCCGATGCATTTGTTATCAGCGACTTAAGTTTTGCTTTCATCTCGTTATAGGTGTTAAAGGTTTCGGCGTAGACATTTAACTCTGTGCGCAAATCTTTGCCCGCAAAAAGATCTAGGAGTTCTCGTTGGCGAACGCTCTTAACTATCTGCGTATTGGCCGATTGACCATGGATCGCGATGAGCGGTTCGGTTATCTCGCCGAGAGTGGACGCGTTGACGGTTGCACCCGAAACCGTCGCCTTACTCTTTCCATCGCTTGTGACTGATCGCGTAAGAATGAGAGATCCGTCCTCAACCAATCCACCTAGATCTTCAATTTGGGCGGTCAACGATTGTGGAATCGAGAAAGTTGCCGAAGTAACTAGACGCTCAGAGCCGTGACGCACCAACGAACTGTCTGATTTAGCTCCGAGCAATAGCGAAAGAGCCGTCAGAATCATGGTCTTTCCAGCACCTGTTTCACCAGTGAGGACGTTAAGGCCCTTGCTTAATTCAAGTGAACTTGTATCTATGATCCCGAGATTGCGAATCGAAATCTCTTCTAGATAAGAGCGATCACTCACCGCGCCAACCTTCAACGGGTAATTTGAATTTAGCTACAAGTCGGTCAGTAAAGAGAGTTGGTTGCACATGTGCAAGAAGAACAACAGATTCATCACCAGTAATTGTCACCCGGTCGCCCTCGACAAGTGGAAACTCACGTAAAGCATCAGCCGAGAGCATCGCTGCAGTCGATTCAATCTCAACAACGATCTCGGATTTATGAGAGACCACCATGGGGCGAGAGAAAAGCGCGTGCGCACTGATTGGAAGAAGCACAACAGCATCGACATCTGGCCACAAGATTGGTCCACCAGCTGAGAAAGCATAGGCAGTAGATCCTGTCGGAGTGGCCGCGATTAGACCGTCGCAACCCCAGCGAGATAGTGG
>JAIXYD010000127.1 GCA_027490415.1 Streptomycetaceae bacterium | reverse complement strand
GATCTGCTCTATCTGCTCGAACTTGGCGAACTTCCGATTGAAATTCCGGTAGTTGTTTCAAATCACGAAGATTTGCGCACACTTGTTGAATCCCACGGCTTCACATTTATCCATCTGCCAGTGACTGCCGCTACTAAGGCCGATCAAGAGAAAGAACTCCTCGCCCTCATTGAAAAGCACTCGATTGATTTTGTTGTGCTTGCTCGCTACATGCAGGTTCTTTCTAATGAATTCTGCGCTGCACTCCCTGGGCGCATCATCAATATCCACCATTCTTTCTTGCCAGGATTTAAAGGTGCAAAGCCTTATCACCAAGCTCATGCCCGTGGTGTAAAGATCATTGGCGCAACCGCACACTTTGTTACTGCACATCTAGATGAGGGACCAATTATCGAACAAGATGTTGCACATGTTTCCCACACATCAACACCGGATGATTTGATTGCACTTGGTCGCGATATCGAGCGCCGCGTATTAGCAAAGGCTGTAAAGCTCTACGCACAAGATCGTATTTTTATTGTTGGAGAGCGGACAGTAGTTTTCTCTTAAGCTTGAGACCCTTACTTGATCTAAATAATTAACTTGCCAACTTCATTAACAAATCACTTGGAAGAGGCTCGCCCTTTGCGAGATAGCGGTAGTAAGCGTTAGTCCACTCTTGAAACTTGTCGTACGAGTCATTGAACGTTTCCTTAAAGGTCACTTCGAAAGTTTTCGTGGCATCAAATTTCTCAAACCAAATATGTGCTGAGTCCCACCCATATAAGGAGATCAAGAGCTCTACCCCAGCTTCGCCTATTGCCCCACACTTAAAACTAATCAAGGTGTCTTCAAAGCAATATTGGCTGATTTGTGTCAATTGTCGTCCTTGATGACTCCAATTTCTGGAGACCTTTGTTGCAGCAATCACGGATAGGACTGTCTGTCCGCCTTCGGCATACCAATTGGGCGCACTTGAATACCAATTGAAATTACCTGATTTAAAAAGTGGAGATTTCTTATATGAATTCTCTTGAATTGAACCGCCGAATTCGCTTCCGACAAGATTGCTCCACATGGAATCAGTCATATTTCTATCTAAGAAGAAGGCTGTCAATCTTCCATTACAGACAGATGTACCAGCACCAATTAATTTCGGATCAGCTTCGAGTCGACGCATATGCTCAACGACTCCACCTTGGCATCCTGCTATCTCCATCTCTGAACGCAGCCAAGTTGCATCGGGTGAGATTAGAGCCAGAGCCGGCTTCTCCCAGAAATACAGAGTAGGAAAGGCATTACTAAATCGCTGATGTTGCTGTTTTAGAGATTCGACTCTCTCCTGATTGGTTCCGGTTGAGTACCTCCACTCAACCGGTGGAGCAACAATTTCTTTCGGTGACTCTAACTGCGACATCAACCGATTTATCTTTACTAAAACTGGATTTTGAGTTGGCTCCGGGTTCGGCTTGGTGACAGGAAGGAGTCCCATGTAAACCGAGGTTGGGATACAAGATCCTCCAACTTTTCGATTCTTGGGATCTTGAATCGTAATGTTTAGAACAATATCTTTAATTTCCTTAGTAGGTACTTTCGCGCTGAAATCTATTTTCTGAACGCCATCAATCGGCTTCAAAGTGATGAAGGATCGCTTATACGTCTTGCTTTGATTAAAAACTGCCAAAGAGACAGCTGTGAAAAGGCCATTAGATGATTTCAGGTTGAATTTTGTAAATCTGACAGTTGTGTAAGTTTTATCCTTTTTGATTGTTGTTGGTCCAAATTCAAGCTCAGCAACTTTTGATTCACTGATCGAACCACGATTTGATAAGTTTGGATTTATACAAGTCCACTGCGAATTAAGTAGTGCTCCAGTACTAAAGTTTGAAGCAGAGGCAGAGACTCCACTTAAAATTGAAGCTATAAGCGCAACTGGTGCAATCATTAGAAGTTGCTTGCGCATTGAAGTAGTTTGACTGGTTTCCATATAAAACGGAATAGATAGTCCGTATCTGCAAGAGTGTCCCCGGCGGGAGTTGAACCTGCGACCTACCGCTTAGGAGGCGGTTGCTCTATCCACTGAGCTACGGGGACTCATTCTTTCCTTGTAATTTGGCTTTACTTGGCAAAGGTTATCGTTAGCGTTAATCTACGCTAAACACGCTCACGAGGAGCGTGTGTAAGAATATATGAGAGGCCACCCATGAAAGCGCTCGTTATCGGCGCAGGCGGAGTTGGCAGTGCAATCGCAAATATCGCATCACGTAGACCATTTATTTCTCAGATGGTCATTGCCGATCGCAATCTGTCACGAGCTGAAGCCGTAATAACAAAGGTAAAAGATTCACGATTCTCCGCGGCGGAGGTGAATGCTGCAGAACTTGAGGACATACGCGCTCTCATTCGCAAGGCAAAACCAGATATTGTCATTAACGCAGTTGATCCACGATTTGTGATGCCAATCTTTTTGGCGTGTGAAATCGAAAATACGAATTACATGGATATGGCGATGTCACTTTCTCGCCCACATCCTCACTACCCAAACTCGGAGACTGGCGTAAAGCTTGGCGATGAGCAGTTTGCACGTGACTGGAACTGGGCCGAACGCGGTATCTACGCACTTGTAGGAATGGGAATTGAACCTGGCATGAGCGATATTTTTGCGCGCTATGCCTCAGATGAACTCTTCTCACGTCTTGATGAAGTTACTGTCTTTGACGGTTCTAACTTAACTGTCGAAGGAGCTGACTTCGCTCCGTCGTTTTCAATCTGGACAACAATTGAAGAATGTCTCAATCCACCACTGGTCTGGGAAGACGGCCGCGGTTGGTACACCACCGAACCGTTTAGCGAACTTGAGGTATTTGATTTCCCTGAAGGAATCGGACCTGTTGAGTGTGTGAATGTCGAGCACGAGGAAGTAGTTCTTATTCCGCAGAAGGTAGACGCTAAGAAAGTTCGCTTTAAGTATGGTCTTGGATCTGAATTCATCTCAACGTTGAAGACAATTCACATGCTTGGAATGGATAGTAAAGATTCAATCAACGTGCAAGGTGTGCAAGTTTCTCCACGAGATCTTCTCGCTGCAGCACTTCCAGATCCTGCAACTCTTGGTGCACGTATGCGCGGAAAAACGTGTGCAGGAACATTCGTGAAGGGTCTAGATAAGAGCGGTAAGCCAAAGGCTGTCTATATCTACAACGTTGTTGACAATGCATGGTCGATGGAAAATTACGGCGATCAAGCAGTTGTATGGCAGACAGCGATTAACCCAGTGATGGCGCTAGAGCTCATTCATAAGGGAATCTGGAAGCCAGAAGGTGTCAACGGTCCTGAATGGTTTGATCCAAAGCCATTCTTAGAACTTCTTGCAACCTACGGAAGTAGTTGGCACATTAGAGATGAAGATGCGACTGGAATAGAGGCTTAACAATGGCGAAGTGGGCACTTGTCACGGGAGCAACAGCAGGTATTGGCGAGAGCTTTACTCGTTTACTTGCATCGAAGGGTTTTAACATAGCTCTCGTTGCCCGTGACGAGGCCCGACTTCACGAAAGAGCGGCATCGCTACGCGAGAAGTACGGCGTCCAAACTTTCGTGCTTCCGGCAGATCTTGCAACTGATCAAGGTTGTGCATCCGTTGAAGAGTATCTCCACGAATTTGATATCGAGGTGCTAATCAATAACGCTGGATTTGGAATCAATAAGGCCTTTACTGCAAGTGATTTAAAGGCTGAGCAAGATCTCTTGGATGTTCTCGTTCGTACACCGATGCGTTTGATGCATGTGATTTTGCCGAAGATGAAGGCACGCAACAGCGGCACCATTATCAATGTTTCGTCGGTTGCTAGTTTTATTGCCGGTGGAACATATAG
>JAIXYD010000054.1 GCA_027490415.1 Streptomycetaceae bacterium | reverse complement strand
TGCTTTCCTTTATAAAGATATGAATCGTGTGAAGCTCCAACGCTTGTGGCCTCTAAATGATCTAGCTGTGATGGCGTCGTCAACTCTTCAAAGGCGATCACTGCATCGGCATGAACAGCGTCAGGAACGTGAGGATGATCTATGACCATGAGGTCATAATCACTATAAAACTCAGAGATGTGCTGATCCCCAAAGGCCAGAAGTGAGCGTGCATCCCATTGAATTGAGATGCCACACTTTTGGATGAGAAGATCATTTGATTGCACGAGGCAATCCAAACCGCGCTCGTGATCCCAGGTCATACCTTTGAGTTCTATGAGCGACATTACTTACCCACTACTCGCAGAATGTTCTCTGCAAACCAGTCACGAACATTGATTCCTTCATCGATGAATTTACCTAAGTTAAAGAAGCCATGGATCATGCCAGGACAATCTTTATAGACAACATCATTTCCGGCAGCCTTTAGTTTTTCGTAGTACGCAATTCCATCCGATTGCAGGACGTCGTACTCGGCTGTAATCATAATTGTTGGTGGAAGACCCTCATATGATGTTGCTGCATGAGGAACCGCGTATGGATTGCTGCGATCTGCCGGTCCATTGAGATACATCTCCCAAAGCCACTTCATTCCACGTTGAGTTAAACCGTAACCATCAGCATTAGGAACATTTGGTGAATCAACAAACTCCGGGCCATTACATGGATAGACCAACCATTGGTAGGCAAGTTTGATTTTTCCTCGATCTCGGGCGGCGAGAGCAACAGCAGAAGCCAAGTTTCCACCCGCGCTATCTCCTCCGACGCCTAAGCGATCGATATCTATACCCAAGCGATCAGCGTTTGCGACAGTCCACTCGAGTCCTTCGTAACAGTCATTGAACGGAATGGGGAATTTATGTTCAGGGGCTTTTTGGTAGTTGACTGACACGATCACAGAGTTTGTTTTCTTCGCCATTGCAGCCATCTGTGCGTGATATTTTCCAATGTAATTAATTACCCAGCCACCACCGTGGTAGTAAACGAGACCGGCGCGCTTGGAATCACCTGTTGCAGGTGGTGTGTAAATTGCTACTGCAATATCTGCAGTCGAGCTAGTGAAAAATTCAAAGGTGATAGCAACACTGGGATCTAACGGGCCGCTGATGTCAGGTTGTGCGTGCGAATATCCGCGAGCAACCGTTGGTCCTTGCTCACTTATGTCAGGAAGGTTTGCTGCCTTTGCCATTTCAAGGAATGCTGCTGCTTGGGGGTCTAAGGCCATGAAAATACTATAGGATAATTAGAGTACGCTTACAAGGTCTTCCCAGACCTTATTTTCAATGGTTTTGTCGAACTCTTTGATGTTTGTGGCAACTTCGGCCGCACTTCGACAACCCACAAGAACAGATTTAACAGCCGGATGTCGTAGCGGAAATTGCAAGGCCGCACTTGTGAGAGATACTTGATGTCCATCAAGTACTTCACGAATTCTTATCGCTTTTGCGAGGAGTTCATCACTTGCTGGAACATAATCATAGGTCGCACCCTTCACAGGATTTGCAAGAATTCCTGAGTTAAAGACACCTGCTGCGATGATATCCACATTACGTTCAAGAGCTGTAGGCAGTAACTCCTCCATGGCTTTTTGATCAAGAAGTGAATAACGACCCGCAATCAGCACCATGTCTATGTCAGTCTCTTTTATCACCCGTGTTGGGGTTTCACACTGATTCATTCCAACACCAATTGCCTTAATGATTCCTTCAGCTCGCATGCGATCTAGCTCTGGATAGGCCTCTAGAATCGCTTCATCAGCATTGGCATCTGGATCATGGATGAAAAGAATTTCTACGCTATCAATCCCAAGGCGTTCGAGTGATCCCTCTAATGATTGACGTACTCCACTTGCACTGAAATCAAACTTTCGCTCTACCGTGTTATCAGCGTCCATAAAGAAATCGTCGATATCGGTCGTTGAGGGAACCAACAAGCGGCCAATCTTGGTCGAAATTACAAAGGTGGAACGATCTCTGCCAGCTATAGCCTTTCCAATTCGAACTTCAGATGTGCCTTTTCCATAATGTGGTGCTGTATCAATAAAGTTAATTCCGTTATCAATTGCAGTCAGGACCGTCTCAGTGCAATCTGCATCACTGACTGATGTGTAGAGGCCGCCAAGTGCTGCAGTTCCTAGAGAGAGTCGTGATATCTCAACACCTGTGCGAAGTCGGACCTTATCGTTGTGCTTCATTAGGCACTCCCCGTCGTTGCTTGGTCGCTGACTGCGGCGCGTCCAGCTTCAAGACGAGCCACCGGCACTCTAAATGGAGAGCACGAGACATAATCCAAGCCAACATGATGGAAGAAATCAATGCTTCGTGGATCTCCACCGTGTTCACCACAAACTCCGAGTTTCATCTCAGGGTTAACGGTGCGCACTTCATCGCAGGCAATCTTTACAAGAAGCCCTACGCCATCTTGATCAAGTGATTCAAAAGGGCTAAATGGCAGGAGCTCGAGGTCGAGATAGCGTGGCAAGAATGATGATTCCACGTCATCGCGGCTAAAGGCCCAAGTAAGTTGAGTCAAATCATTGGTACCAAATGAGAAGAAGTCGGAGTAGTCAGCCAGCTTTGCTGCAGTGATTGCAGCGCGTGGAGTTTCAATCATGCTTCCGATACTGATCTCCATCTGCTGCCCCGCACCTGTGAGTACGCGAGCAACTTCTTCCTCTAATGATGAACGGAAATAGAGTAGCTCTCGCTGCGATGCCACAAGTGGAATCATGATTTCGGGACGAGGGTCATATCCCTGTGATCGAACATGAAGTGCGGCACGAGTAAGTGCGCGAACCTGCATGGAGAAAAGATCTGGAATGAGTACACCTAAACGCACGCCACGCAGACCCATCATTGGATTTGATTCGTGTAGTCGATTGACCGCGCGATTAAGTGCAAGCTTTCTCTCGTCGACAACTTCACCGCGCTCTTGGGTGAGGGCGATATCGACTGCAAGACTCGCTTGATCCGTGAGGAACTCATGCAATGGAGGATCTAGCAATCGGATGGTGACAGGCAAGCCCGTCATCGCACGTAAAATTCCAACGAAATCACTAAATTGCAATTTCTCCATCTCGGCAAGAACTTCAGCACGTTCTTCATCAGTTGTTGCCAGTACGAGAGTTTCAACGAGTACGCGACGATCGCCCAAGAACATATGTTCCGTGCGAGTTAAGCCAATACCTTGAGCACCCATTTGGCGAGCTATTTCAGCATCTTCAGGAGTATCTGCATTTGCGCGGACAGACATTCGGCGAACACTGTCGGCATGAGTAATAATGCGATGAATACTTCGAATCAGTGCTGAAGATGTAGCAGCACCGGGATCAACGATTCCCTGCACGTATTCGGTGACGACACTTGGTACAACAGCGACTTCCCCAAGAAATACCGCACCAGTGGTGCCGTCGATAGAAATTACATCTCCTTCTCGCACGGTTACATCGCCACACGTGAAGAACTTCTCTTCAATGTGAACTTCGATGCTCTCAGTGCCACAGACAGCAGGTCGCCCCATGCCACGCGCAACTACCGCTGCGTGTGATGTCTTTCCGCCTCGTGCCGTCAAAATTCCTTGTGCTGCAACCATTCCCACTAAGTCATCTGGGTTGGTTTCTCTGCGAACCAGAATAACTTTCTTGCCAGCAAGGGCTTGGTCGGCCGCATCGCGAGGATCAAAGACAACAGATCCCACTGCCGCACCAGGTGAAGCTGCGATTCCTCGAGTGAGTTCTTTTGGAGCTGTTGCCTTATCGAATTGCGGGAACATCAACTGGACTAGCTGATCTCCATTGACACGAGTGAGAGCTTGATCCATTGTGATCGAACCTTCATCGACAAGCTGTGTCGCAATTTTGAACGCTGCCTCTGCAGTGCGCTTACCTACACGTGTCTGCAAAATCCAGAGTTTGCCTTGCTCTACAGTGAATTCGATATCGCACATATCGCGATAGTGATCTTCGAGCAAAGCCATAATGCGGTTAAGTTCGGCGTAAGCCTCAGGATTAACTTCGCCGAGATGTGTAAGTGGAAATGCGTTTCGTATTCCGGCAACAACATCTTCGCCCTGTGCACGCGGCAGATAATCACCGTAGGCACCAGGTGCTCCACTGCCAGGATCGCGCGTGAAACAGACGCCTGTGCCAGATGTATCGCCAATATTTCCAAAGACCATCGCCTGCACGTTGACGGCAGTACCCAGATCGGCGCTGATTCGTTCACGGCGACGGTATAGCTGTGCACGTTCAGAGTTCCATGAATGGAAAACAGCTTCGATGGCACGTGTTAACTGTGAGCGAGCGTCAAATGGGAATGACAAGCCGGTGTGTTTTTCAACGACTTCAACAAAGGCGTCTCCTGCTTTTCGAAGTGCCGGGCCATCAAGGTCGGCAATAGTTTTTCCACCAGCTGCTGCAATGAGTGGCGCAGCTACCTTCGCGAATGCTTCAGATGGAATGTCACAGACAGTTTTGCCAAACATCTCAATAAATCGGCGATATGAATCCCATGCAAATCGTGAATCCCCAGTAATTGATTCAAGAGTTGCAGCGACTTCGTGTGACATGCCGACGTTCAGTACTGTCTCCATCATGCCCGGCATCGAAAACTTTGCGCCGGAGCGAACCGAGACTAAGAGTGGATTCTTTGGATCTCCGAATGATTTACCAATCTTCTTTTCAAGATCGATGATTGCACTATCTACTTGAGTCAGTAATTCATCGCTCAAACCACCCGTACGCAAATAATCCTGACATGCACGGGTAGTAATTGTGAATCCGTCTGGAACAGGGATACCCAATGTAGCCATCTCCGCGAGATTGGCTCCTTTGCCGCCCAAAAGGTCGGACATTGTGCGATTGCCTGCACTAAATGGATAGACCTTTTGGTCCATCGGAAGATTCCTACTCTTTGATTGAGCCAGCGAGCATTCCTCGAACGAGGCGCTTCTGGGAGACTAAGAATACGATCATGATCGGCAGAGCGATCAGTACACCTGCAAGTGCAATTTCAGGTTTGTAGATTGGTACAGATGTTGCACCAACTCCTGGGTTAATTGCCGGAGTCGAGTAGAACAAGAAACCAAGACCAATAGGCAAGGTGAAGTTCTCACTCGATGGAAGCAGAATGTAGGGAAGGAAGTAGTTGGCCCAGTTACCAATGAAGGCAAAGAAGGCCAGGAGGGAGATCAACGGCCACGATAATGGCAGAGCGATCTTTGTGAACAAGCGGAAATCGTTACATCCATCAAGACGCGCAGACTCATAAAGCTCTTTCGGAATCGTGGTGGAGTAGTAAATGTATGAAAGGAATACACCGAATGGGTAGAGAGATGAAACCAGGATTACTGCAATCGGTTTATCCATCAGCGAAATAGCGTCCATAAGTACGAAGATTGGAACGACTAGAGCCATTGGTGGAACAAGCATCGTAATCAAGGTTGAGACTAGAAATGCTCGCTTGAAACGAATGGTTGAGGCAGAAAGTACGAAGCCAGCCATTGATGCAGTTACTGTCGCAATAATGACGATTGCAGCGGTGTACCAGAGGGAGTTAATAACCCATTGAAAGAGAACTCCGTCATCAAAGAATTGGAGGTTATTCCATGCCTTTACATAGTTACCGAAGTTACCAAAGGCCAATGGGTGGCGATTGGTGAGCTCTCCATCTTCCTTACTTGGGGCAAGAAGAAGCCAGACCATCGGCACAATGCTGATAATGGCGAAGACGATGAGCCAAGCGTTTACGACCCACGTCCAGAATCGGTTCTCTTGGCGTAATTTTGCTTTGCGACCGGCTAGATCAATATTTTTCAACATGGATTACGCCTCAGCTTTCTTGTTGCGATTAACTTCTGCCTCTTCAAACATGTCAGTTTTAAAGATAACGACGAGTGCACCGAGAAGACTTGGAACCAAGAGCATCAATGAAAGTGCAGATGCTCCACCGAAGTCTCCGGTAGTAAAGGCCAACTCGAAAGCTAGCTGATCTAGAGACCACGACTCGGCAATACCGAGGTAAATACCCTTATTGAGCAGTTCAGGTTCGACGAAGATCTGCAGGCCGCCAGCGAAGATGAGCACACCCATGTAAACGATGTACTTCTTAATGAGAGGCAACTTAATACGAAGTGCGATCTGTAAAGCAGAGCAGCCATCTACGCGGGCAGCTTCGATGACTTCTCCAGAAATTGATTGAAGGGATCCGAACTGAATGAGGATCCAGTTACCAGCAATGGCAAAAAAGGCCATGATTGCGAAGATATAAACAAGGTTTTTAGTCTGCCAAATTTGATCACTTGTTGTGATGCCAACCCATGACAACGGTTCGCGGATTGGTGAAATTGTTGGCTGCAAGATGGCATACCAGACAAGAACGGCAACCGCTCCTGAGATGGAAGCAGGCACGATGTAGGACATGCGCAGCCACTTCTTCCACTTGGATGGATTCAGGTCGAGCATGAGTGACATCGCGATTACAAAGATAATTGTTGTTGGGACGAAGATGGCCATAAAGCCAAGAACGTGGCCCACCGCAGGTAAGAATCGGAAATCTTGCAGAACTATCTTGAATGCATCCCATCCACCGTCAGGGTTTACTCGTGACTCGTGGGGAACTTCCAGAATGGCCATGATGACCGGAATTAATCCGAATGCAATTAATAGAAATAAATATGGGGAGAACATCACCCACATCGCAAAATTATTCTTCCTCTTTGCTTGCTTCAGCTTAGCCATTGTCGGACAAACTCCTCAAAATCGTATTGCGTGAAAACAAATTCTGATAATTCGTGAAAGTAAGTCGGAGCGCGTTGGCCGATACGAGTCGGCCAACGCGCCCCTCCATTACTTATCTACTTAGGAAGTAGCTACCTTGTAACCGAGTTGCTTTGCAAGGTTTGTTGCATATGTAGCGAATGCTTCTAGAGCAGTCTGAGCGTTCTTAGATTTCTTAAGTTCGTTCGAGAATACTCCTTCCATTGCGCTGTTCGTGTCATATGAAACAGGCTTCTCACCAGAGAAGATCTTCTTTGACTGTTCTAGCATCGCTGGATATGGATCAGCTGCGTAGTACTTGTCTGAAGATACCTTTGCCTTCCAGAACGCATTTCCCTTTTGTGATGCTGGGAATGTTGGTGCGCCCTTTGAGCCATCTGGGTTAGCTACATCAACGACGTTACGCTTGTCGCTGACCATGAAGATTGCAAATGCAAGAGCTTCTTTAGGGAACTTAGAGTGTGGAGATACGGTGTAAATTCCGCCGCCCCATTCACCTGAGTAGTTGATTTTCTCGCCGGCCCACATTGGCATTGGAGCCGCTGTGATCTGACCTGCTGGAACGTTCCATGATCCTGCTGGGCGGATTACGAACTCACCGAACCATGATGGTCCGATTGTCATAACTACCTTGTTAGCAGCACCAAAGTCCTTGATGAAGTCAGCATCCCATGGAGCAGATGTTGACATTACGCCAGCGTTGATGAGGTTGTTAAGGAGTGTGGTTGCACGTGTGCACTTAGGTGACTTTGGAGCAATCTTTACTGCTGTTGCAGAAGTTGCTTGGTTCACTGGGCACTGTGATGGCCACAAGAATGATGAATATGCACCCTGTGCACCAAGTGCACCGACTGAATATCCTGGGTGGTTCTTTGCAATATCAAGACCGATCTTTTCGAAATCAGCCATTGTCTTAGGGACTGTGTATCCAAAGTCCTTCATCAACTTTGTATTGACCCAAAGAACTGTCTGTGCAAGGTCGTTCTTGACGCAGTAATACTTGCCGTCTTCACCCTTACACCACTGGTTTCCAGCTTCCATATCTTTCCAGAATGAAGCAGGAGCTAGGTCGTTAAGTGCACGAGCATTTGCAGCATCGCGAAGAACTGAAACGTCATTTGGTGGACCGAAAACTACATCTGGCCAACCCTTTTTAACACGGTTGAAGAGTGAAACTTTCTGCACAAGTTCACCCTGTGCTTTTAGTTCTACCTTTACATCAACTGTCTTCTTCATGATTTGTGCGTACAACTTTGCACCTGGTAGACGTGGTGCATCTACCCAGATGGTGATCTTTGGCTTAGCAGCCTGAGCTGGCATCGCCATGACTGTTGTACCTGCCATTACAGCTACCGCAGCAGCTGCAATTAGTGAGTACTTCTTCTTCAAGGTGTTCCCCCTCTGTAGGTCTGGCGACGGCACCTTTAGCCAGTCGTACCAGTTGCCGAAATACTAGGGGTGGGAATACTATTTCGTATAGTATTTTCAAGATTTCTTTTAAGAGTTTTGCGCCCTCTTAAGCGCAAATCGCCAACTTGTTATGAAGACGTTATAAAGGTGGAGAGGGCAGGCAGATATGAAGATTACAAATATAGAGGTCGTACTAGAAGACCGACCTGGATTTCCACCTGGCACTCTCTGGCGTAAAAACATCCCAGGCCCTGACACCTCAACCACCGGTGCATGGCTTGTCATCGAAACAGATGCTGGCATCACCGGCTTTGCATCTGCTCCCCGCGGAATTATTTTCAAAGATTATGTAGATCGCAGATTTAGAGCTGAATTCATCGGACAAGATCCATTAATGCGCGAGCATTTGTGGGAACGAGTCTGGGAGCTTGATCGCATCGAACGTTTTGCACCAAACATGACACATATATTTGATGTTGCTTTATGGGATATCGCAGGTAAGCAAGCAAATCTTCCGGTTTATAAATTGCTCGGCGGATACCGTGAATCACTTCCGGCCTATGCATCTACTGTTACTTATTCTTCCATTGAAGAATTTCTTGATATCGCCGATCAGGCTCTCGCACTTGGCTATCCCGCAATTAAGTTGCATGCATTTGGTGATGCCAAGAAGGACGCACTCCTCGGAGAGAAATTGCGCGCACATGTTGGTGATGATGTTCCGTTGATGTATGACGGATCTGCGGGATTTGATCTCATGGATGCGGTCTACCTGGGCAACGCACTCTATGACTCAGGCTTTGCTTGGTATGAAGAACCAATGCGTGAATTCAGTATTACAGCCTATAAATGGCTGGGTGAGCGAGTGCGCATTCCTCTCCTTTTAGGTGAAGTCACAGATGGCGCACATATGAGTGCTGGGGATTTTGCAGCGACAGGCGTCGCAACGTCACTTCGCACAAGTACTTTCTTGCGTGGAGGATTCACTGGCGCCATGCGAATTGCTCACCTGGCAGATGCCTACCACCTGCGTGCAGAAGTGCACGGAATGGGACTCGAAAGTGCCCACTTGTGTATGGCAATTAAGAACACTACATATTACGAATCTCTTGTATGGGGTAATCCGATAAAGCGCGAAGCGCTTGTCGATGCTCAAGGAAATGTTCACGGACCAAAGGGTCCAGGTGTTGGATATGAATCCATCTGGGCAGAATCTGGTACCCCTAAAGGTTTAGAGAAGTTCGTGAAGTAATGACAAAAATTATTGGTATCGAATCATTCGATGTTCGCTTTCCAACATCGAAGATGCTTGATGGTTCTGATGCCATGAACCAAGACCCAGATTATTCTGCGGCGTACTTGAGAATCACTACCGACAAAGCCGGTCTACATGGCGACTCCTTAGTGTTCACTATCGGGCGAGGTAACGATGTGCAGATTGCTGCCATCGACATGCTCACTCCGAAAATTCAAGGTCTCTCTGTCGATGACGCTTTTGCACGCATTGGCCAAATTGCAAGAGAGCTCAGCGGTGATAGCCAGATTCGTTGGCTAGGCCCTGATTACGGTGTTTTCCATATGGCTGCAGGCGCGGTTCTCAATGCGCTGTGGGATCTCTTTGCCAAAGCAAAGGGTGTTCCACTGTGGAAATTGTTATCGGATATGACACCTGAGCAAATTGTCGATGCCATTGACTTCAGATACATCACAGATGCGCTGACTCGCGAAGAAGCTCTCGACATTCTCTACCGAATGCATTCTGAAAAAGCCACCAATGAAGAGATTCTCCGCACCAAGGGAGTTCCTGCATATACAACCTCCCCCGGCTGGCTTGGATATAGCGATGAGAAGATGCTCGATCTCACCAAGAAAGCGATGGATGATGGCTTTGGGCTCATCAAATATAAGTGTGGAAAATCTGTCGCAGATGATCAGCGCAGACTTGGCAAAGTTCGCGAGTTGGTTGGCCCCAACTTTAGGATCGCGATTGATGCTAACCAGGTGTGGGATGTCGATGTTGCAATTACGTGGATAAACGCGCTTAAAGATTACAAATTGCATTGGGTCGAAGAGCCAACGAGTCCAAATGATGTTTTAGGTCATGCCAAGATTGCCGCTGCGGTGGCACCGACCCCAATAGCTACCGGCGAAATGGCAAGCTCTCGAATCATCTTTAAACAATTACTGCAATCCAAAGGTCTTTCTGTGATGCAGATCGATGCCACACGAGTTGCTGGCGTCAATGAAAATCTTGCGAACATACTGATGGCTGCCAAGTTTGGAGTTCCAGTGTGTCCGCATGCAGGGGGTGTAGGGCTGTGTGAGATGGTCCAACATTTAGCAATGTGGGATGCTGTTGCAGTCTCGGGACATCACAGCTCTCGCGTTGTTGAATTCGTGGACCATCTCCACCAGCACTTCCTCGAACCGGTTTCAGTAAAGGGTGGCTACTACATGGCGCCACAACTTCCTGGAGCTGGTGCACAGATGCATCAGGCAAGTATCGATGAGTACTCTTTTCCGAGTGGCTCTTATTGGAAGAACGAGGCAAATTCATGAGCGATGAATTCAAAGGATTAGTTGCAGTAGTCACTGGTGCTGGATCGGGAATCGGGTTAGCAGTTGCCCAACACTTCCATGACAATGGCGCGAAGGTCTATGGCCTTGATCTTCAAGAGGGATCGATGAGCCCGTATGCCCACTTCATCACATGCGACATCGGTGATCCAATAAGTGTGAGTGCAGCATTTGCCGAACTTTCAAAACAGACACAAGTAATCGATATTCTGGCGAATAACGCAGGAGTGGGTGCAACTGGAACTGTTGAAGATGCTAAAGAAGAAGAGTGGCACAAAGTACTGAACATCAACGTCGTCGGAACTTCTCGCGTGAGTGCAGCTGCAATGCCGTTGCTTCGCAAAAGTAAATCTCCAGCAATCGTAAATACATGTTCGATTGCAGCAACTGCCGGCCTTCCAAAACGTGCGATCTACAGCGCCAGCAAGGGAGCGATTATGTCGCTGACATTGGCGATGGCTGCCGACCACGTCAAAGAAGGTATTCGTGTTAATTGCGTCAACCCAGGAACTGCCGACACTCCTTGGGTGGGTCGCCTACTTGCTCAGGCACAAGATCCACAAGCCGAGCGGGCCGCTCTTGAGGCACGCCAACCAATGGGTCGCCTTGTGAGCGCACAAGAGGTAGCCAGTGCAATTGCTTACCTGGCAAGTCCCCGACAGGCTTCAACTACTGGCACAATTCTCGCAGTAGATGGCGGCATGCAAGGTCTTCGACTTCCGAAGTAACCCGTTGCTCCATAAGTAATGGAGAGGTTGGTCTGAATATGGCAACAAAAAAGACCGCTGCCCGCGTTACCAAACGCACTCCCCGTAGATCTGTTTTATCGGACGAAATTTACGACATGATTAAAGCGATGATTTTTAATCATGAAATCGAACCGGGAGCTCGAGTCAATATAGATTCGCTCTCGGTACAACTTGAAGTTTCACAGACACCTGTCCGCGAGGCACTGGCTCGCCTTGAATCTGATGGCCTCATAGCGAAAGAACCACTCAAGGGATACAAGGCCACCCAGCTTCTTTCAATTAAAGAACTCAACGATCTATTCCAATTTAGATTACTGATCGAGCCTTGGGCGGCAGAGCAGGCAGCTAAATTAATTGATAACACTGGCAAAACTGCACTTAAGGCTGAGATGCAGAGCGCGAAGACAGCGCTTAAGTTTGCTGGAGACGGTCAGTTCCAAGCTCTCTCAGAGCACGATTCACGTTTTCATACCTTGATTTCAAGCATCTCCGGAAACAACACAGTTGCGGATTTCTACGAACGCACCCACTGCCACCTACATTTATTCCGCCTCTATATGGCCAACAAGCTCCATCTCATCGACGGTGAAACACGTGGAGATTTTGTACAGAATCTATTTGAACAGTATTACCAAAGTGGTTCTGGCCAACTTGCGATCAAAGAACATGATGCGATCGCAAAAGCAATTCTCGAGCAGAACCCTAAGGCTGCAAAAACAGCGATGCATGCTCATATTGAGTCATCGCTGAAGAGATTCTCCCCGGTTGCTGCCGCACGAAATTAATTGCTGGAAAGTGCTTGCATTTAGCCACTTCGTAATCTAGATTATCCTATAGGATTTTAGAGATTAGGGTGAGCGATGCTTTCAAAGATAAAGAGTATTGAGATTCGTGCATGTCGCGGTGGAGATGAACTTGAATCACTCGACACAGTTGCAGCGGTAAAGCTTCCTGGCGGATCGCGCCCCGACTTTACGGTTGTAACCATCACTACCGAAGATGGCGTACAAGGAACATCATTTGGCTTCGGCGCTCAAGACGCCAAGGCTGCTGCGGCCACGATGTCGCAGGTAAAGCCGTTCTTCATCGGCCGCAGCGCTCATGATTCTGCAAAGAATATGAAGGACTTCGAACTCTATGATCGCCGCTGGAACCATGTACCGATTTATTCCTACGCTCCCTTTGATAACGCGTGCTGGGACATCGTTGGAAAGATGGCACATCTTCCTGTCTACAAAATTCTTGGAGCAGCACGCGAGAAGGTCCCGCTATATGTCTCTTCTATGTTCTTAGACGGGCCAGA
>JAIXYD010000119.1 GCA_027490415.1 Streptomycetaceae bacterium | reverse complement strand
CGTTCGATTACAGTCATTGCAGCTTCACTCATCATGGCCTTAGCCGTTGGTGGAGGACTAGTAAAAGTTGGTGCAGGTTTTGCAGCACGCACCGATAACGGAATTACAGTTACTGGATCTGCAAAGACAACAGCAACTGCTGACAATGTGGTCTGGACTCTTAATGTTGCTCTCTCTCGCCCACTCGTTGCCGACGCAGTTCAAAAAGTCGGTGCTGATGTGGATGCCGTTTCGGCATACCTGACTAAGGGTGGAATTTCTACCGATGCGCTAACACTTGGTGCAGTTTCAACCTTTGCCAATGAAGAATGGCAGAACGGAAATAACACCGGTCGCATACTTTCCTATCGCGCCTCTCGCGATATCACTGTGCGCACAAGTGATGTTCAGCTTGTCTACAAACTTTCGCAAGGAATTGGAACACTGCTCCAAAACGGTGTGACTGTGAATAATTATGGCCCTCAGTATTACATTTCAACTTTGCCAGATCTTCGCCCTCAACTTCTTGAAGAAGCTATGAAGGATGCCAAGACTCGCGCCATTGCGATCACAAAGGCAGTGGGCGGAAGCGTTGGCGCAGTTCAGAGCGTAAAGAGTGGTGTCTTTCAAGTGACAACACCTGATTCGACAATGGTCTCTGATGGTGGCGCATATGACACATCCACAATCGAAAAGACTGTTACATCAACAGTCTCAGTTACCTTCGCTGTCTCCAACTAATTTAAATTATCTAAATTATCTAGAGTGGAATATTGCCGTGGTCTCCACGGCGATGAGGTGCAGCGGCTAACGCTCGTGCAAGAGCTGTGCGCGTTGCAGATGGTTCAATAATTTCATCAACTGCGCCAATCTCTACTGCGCGAGCTACTCCGCCCGAGATTTTCTCGTGCTCTGCCGCTAACTCAAGTTCCATATCGGCTCGCGCACTTTCTGGAAGATCTGCCAGTAATCTGCGGTGCAAGACTCGCACTGCGGCAATTGCTCCCATCACACTTACCTCCGCATGAGGCCAAGCAAAAACTCGCGTCGCACCGAGAGATTTAGAGTTCATCGCAACATATGCACCACCATAGGCACGTCGAGTAATAAGAGTTACTCGTGGAACAACTGCTTCACCAAATGCATGAAGTAACTTGGCACCGCGACGTACAGCGCCTTCCCACTCTTGACCTGAACCAGGTGCAAACCCGGTTACATCTGCAATAACAATCAGTGGAATACCGAAGGCGTCACAGGTGCGAACAAAACGAGCTGCCTTTTCACCTGCTGCAGAATCCAAAACTCCACCTAGATGTTGTGGGTTATTTGCAACAACACCCACCGTGCGACCACCAAAGCGACCAAGGACTGTTGTCATATTGGCAGCCCAGACCGGCAAGAGTTCAAGTTTTGCACCATCGCGATCAAGAATTGCATCAATAAGTGGATGAACTTCATAAGTTCGCTTTGTTACCGCTGGAACATGTACTGAGAGATCGCTATCGGCAAGATTGACATCAAAGTGACCCTGATCTGCAAAGAGTGAGATGAGATCTTTTACTTCTGCATATGCTTCATTTTCACTGGATGCGATGACGTGGGCAACTCCGCTATTTTTACTATGTGCCTCAGGTCCACCGAGAGAAGCGATATCAATATCTTCACCCGTTACGCTCTTCACAACATCAGGGCCTGTAACAAAGATGCGACCTTCAGGTGCCAGGACAACGACATCGGTAAGTGCCGGACCATATGCGCCACCACCTGCAGTGGGGCCAAGTACGAGCGAGATCTGCGGAATGCGACCGCTTGCCGAGATCATCGATTGAAATACTTCACCGAATGCATCAAGGGATGCCACACCATCGCTGAGTCGCGCTCCACCTGAGTGCCAAATACCAACGATGGGAAGTTGTGCCGCCATCGCTTCTTTATAGGCACTCACTATTACTTTAGATCCATCGATTCCGAGTGCACCACTTTTTACAGTTGCATCAGAGGCAAAGACGATCACTTTATTTCCAGCGACATTACCTGTTGCCGCGACCATGCCACATTTATTGTTTTCGGTTAAAAGTTGGCAGGTACCCGCATCAAGTAACTTCTCAATTCGTTGTACAGGATCGCGCGGGTCAAGCCCATCAAGCGGGTCAACCTCTGTGGCGTTCATACTTAGAGAGTAGCAAAAGCCAATACAACGTTATGACCACCAAAACCAAAGGAATCATTGAGCGCAGCGATCTGTCCGGAAGGAAGTGTGCGGGGCTTATCACGCACAACATCGACGGTGACTGCAGGGTCGAGATTTTCAATGTTGATGGTAGGCGGAGCTAAACGTTCTTGGAGAGCCTTCACAATAAATACTGATTCGATAGCACCAGCACCACCAAGTAAATGGCCAGTCATCGACTTTGTGGCAGAGACTGCAACATGATCAACGTCGCCACCAAGAGCTAATCGCAGCGCATTGGCTTCAGCAACATCTCCTGCTGGGGTTGATGTTGCATGCGCATTTAAATGAACAATGTCTTTTGTTGAAAGATTTGCATTAGCTAGCGCAAACTTAATTGCGCGCTGCACTCCAGCACCTTCTGGATCTGGGGCTGCGATGTGATACCCGTCAGAGCTCAAGCCCTGTCCGACAAGTTCACAGTAAATCTTTGCTCCACGCGCCTTCGCGTGCTCGTACTCTTCAAGAATGAGTATTCCGCCGCCTTCGCCAAGAACAAATCCATCGCGATCGCGATCATATGGACGCGATGCTCGCTCGGGTGAATCGTTGCGAGTAGACAACGCCTTCATCGCAGCAAAGCCGGCCATCGGCAACTGATGAATCGCAGCTTCAACTCCGCCGCTGACAATAATGTCTGCACGATTTGTGCGAATCATCTCTAATGCGTAACCGATTGCTTCTGCTCCTGATGCGCAAGCACTGACAGGAGTGTGAACACCGGCTTTTGCTTGAAGCTCGAGGCCCACATGTGCAGCTGGACCATTCGGCATCAACATAGGAACGGTATGCGGGCTTACACCTCGCGCACCTTTCTCTTTCAAATTATCAAATTGATCCAAGAGCGTGATAACTCCGCCGATACCGGATGCGATGACAACTCCGAGGCGT
>JAIXYD010000126.1 GCA_027490415.1 Streptomycetaceae bacterium | reverse complement strand
TCAACAGAGCGAAGTGAGTTTACGTTCTTCGTCTCCGAGCGGGTTCCAAGAACCTCTGAACCGATTGGCTTGAGCGAAACGTTGGCATCGCAGCGAAGTGAACCTTGCTCCATCTTTACATCAGAGACTCCAAGCCCACGCAAGATATCGCGCAACTCGGCAACGTATGCACGTGCAACTTCAGGGGCGTACTTGCCTGTGCCAGGAACAATCTTGGTCACAATTTCCACCAGAGGAATTCCAGCACGGTTGTAGTCAAGGAGTGAATAATCAGCGCCATGGATGCGTCCGGTTGCGCCACCAACGTGGAGTGACTTACCTGTGTCCTCTTCCATGTGCACGCGCTCAATCTCAATGCGGAATTGGCGAGGGCCTTCTTCTGTATCGATCTCTACATCAACGAATCCATCAAAACAGATTGGTTCGTCATACTGTGAGATCTGAAAGTTCTTTGGCATATCTGGGTAGAAGTAGTTCTTACGTGCAAAGCGACTGTACGGCGCAATCGAACAGTTCAGTGCGAGTCCGATCTTGATCGTTGACTCGATAGCGGTGGCATTTACAACTGGGAGTGCACCAGGTAGAGCCAAGCAGACAGGGCATGTCTGTGTATTTGGTTCGGCGCCAAATGTTGTGCTGCATGAGCAGAACATCTTCGAATGGGTATTGAGTTCGACGTGAACTTCCAGTCCCAATACAGGATCATATTTTGCGACGACATCATCATAAGAAATAGCCATTACTTGCTACCTCCCAGTGCTGGTGCCTTTGAAATCAGATGTCCGCCCCATTGAGATACAAGAGCTGCTTCAAGTGCGCTACCCACTTGATAGAGGCGAGCATCTTGCATTGCAGGTGCCATGATCTGGAATCCAACAGGAAGGTTATCTTCATCTGCCAAACCTGCTGGGAGACTCATTCCACAAATACCTGCGAGGTTGACCGGGATTGTCGCTACATCGCCGAGATACATTGCGATCGGGTCATCTGACTTTTCACCGATTTTAAATGCAGTTGTTGGTGCAGTTGGTGAGACCAAAACATCTGCTTGAGCAAATGCCTTGGCATAGTCTTGAATGATTAGCGTGCGGATTTTCTGTGCGCTTCCGTAATAAGCATCGTAATAACCGGATGAGAGAGCATATGTTCCAAGAATGATGCGTCGCTTGACCTCATGGCCAAAGCCTGCGTTACGAGTTGCGTTCATGACAGCTTCTGCTGATGCACCATCGCCATCTCCAGTGCGAAGTCCGTAGCGCATGGCGTCGAAGCGAGCGAGGTTAGATGAGCATTCAGATGGTGCGATGAGGTAATAAGCAGCGAGAGCGTACTCAAAGCTTGGGCAATCTACCTGCACAATCTCTGCACCAAGGGATGCCAGCACTTGAAGTGATTCATCAAAGCGAGCCTGTACTCCGTTTTGGTAACCCTCTCCTTGAAGTTGCTTGATAACACCAATCTTCATACCTTTAACATCGCACTTACGTGCAGCGGCAACTACATCAGGAAATTCAGCGTTAATACTTGTGGCATCTTTTGGATCATGTCCTGCCATCACATCATGCAATAGCGCTGTATCTAAAACTGTTCGACCAAAAGGCCCAGCCTGATCAAGACTAGATGAATATGCAATCAGTCCGTAGCGAGAGACAGCACCGTATGTTGGGCGAACTCCGACGATTCCTGTGAGCGCTGCAGGTTGTCTAATTGACCCACCTGTATCGGATCCAATTGCAAGAGGTGCTTCATATGCACTCACTGCTGCTGCGGAGCCACCACTTGAACCACCAGGTGTGCGTGCAAGATCCCAAGGATTAAATGTCGGACCGTAGGCTGAGTTCTCTGTAGATGAGCCCATTGCAAACTCATCCATGTTGGTCTTTCCAAGAATGACGATACCCGCATCTTTTATCTTAGAAACCACGGTCGAGTCGTATTGTGGTTTCCATCCTTGGAGAATCTTTGAACCAGCAGTTGTTGGAATTCCTTCTTGAGTCAGTACATCCTTAAGTGCCAGCGGGACTCCCGCAAGTGGATGCAACTTCTTGCCAGAACTGCGATCGGCATCAACGCGTGCAGCTTGTGCTAGCGCTCCTTCAGCATCAACATGGAGAAATGCTTTGACCGCAGGATCAACATCTGCAATACGATCCAAATGTTTTTGTGTTAATTCCGTCGATGTCACTTCACCCTTAGAAAGGGCATCGGACATGGATGCGGCGCTCTGTGTAATCACTCGGCTTCACCAAGAATCTGTGGAACGCGAAAACGTTGTTCTTCTTGTGCTGGTGCTCCTGAAAGAGCTTGTGCTGGAGTCAGACTTGGGTGAACTACATCTTCACGAAAGACATTACGAATTGGCTGCGGATGAGATGTCGGTGCAACACCATCAAGATCAACATCCTGTACTCGAGCGACAGCATCAAGAATCATTCCAAATTGTGAAGCAAGGCTTACTAGCTCTTCTTCGCTCATCTCAATACGGGCAAGGGCCGCCAACTTCGCGACATCATCACGTGACAGGCTGCTCATGAGCGGAGTCTATAAAAAGAAAGGCTTAAGAGCGAATCTGTCCGGTTCCAGTGACGATCCAGGTAGTCGTTGTCATCGCTTCTAACCCCATGGGGCCGCGGGCATGAAGTTTCTGATTTGAGATTCCAATTTCTGCACCAAATCCCATCTGCTCACCATCTGTAAATCGTGTAGATGCATTGACCATCACTGCCGCACAATCTGACATAGCAATGAATTTACGTGCACTCTCTTTATCTTCAGTAACGATTGCTTCGGTGTGCTGAGTGCCAAAGTTGGCGATGTGATCCACAGCTTTTTCGAGTGAATCTACAACTCCTACATTCATTTCAAGTACGCCGTACTCAGTCCCCCAGTGCTGCGCGGTGGCACGGCCCACATCAATAGAAAGTGTCTTTGCAATAAGTTCTGCCGCCTCATCACAGTGCAGTGCAACACCCGCGTTATGGAGCGAGGTTAATAAAGTCGGTAGGAACTTTTCAGCTACAGATTTATGTACGAGAACCGTCTCAGCCGCATTGCAGACGCTTGGTCGGTGAGTTTTTGAATTCATTACGATGGGAAGTGCTTTAGCAAGGTCAGCAGATGCATCTACATAGACATGACAGACACCAGCACCAGTTTCGATCGTTGGAACTGTTGCTTCATCTACCACCATGCGAATCAGTGAAGCACTTCCTCGTGGAATGACAAGATCAACTTTTCCACGCGCAGTCAGGAGTGCCTGAACTGTTGCACGATCATCTGATGGCACAAGTTGGAGCACATCTGGTGAGATCGACGTCTTTGCTAGCGCAGATCTCATGACATCTATGAGAACTTTATTGCTCGCTTCAGCGGTTGATGAGCCACGTAGAAGTGCAGCATTGCCAGACATCAAAAGTATGACAGCGGCATCAACAGTCACATTTGGTCGTGCTTCATAGACCATTCCAATTACACCGAATGGCACACTCATCTGCTCGAGTTCGAGGCCATTAGGAAGAGTTGATTTCTTTAAAATTCGACCGAGTGGATCTTCAAGAGCTGCAACTTGTCTAGCGCCAGCGGCAATGCCGGCAATTCTTTCGCGTGTAAGCAAAAGTCGATCTTGCATCTGTGGGTGCATTGAATCTGCTTTGGCTCGTTCGATATCACGATTATTTGCAGCGATGATTTCATCGGTACGCGAATCAATTTCAGCTGCAATCGCAAGAAGTGCTTGGCGGCGTTGTTCGCCGGTTGAGGCGACCAATGTACGCGCGGCCACGCGTGCAGTGAGCGCTAGCCCTTCGACAATTTCTCGTGCATCCATAGGAATAAGCCTAGCGCGCGATAGCCTAACCAGGTGCGCACAATAATTCGTAACCTTGCAATTTCGGTATTCGTTCTCTATTTGGCCCTCTTTGGATTGACCAAAGCGATTCGATATCCCGAACCAATTGCCGCAATAAAACTTGGCCTTGCCCCCGCTTCTAAGACTCCTGACCTCATGCCCTTTCACATAATCAAGGGTGCACCTTCCGATGAATCCGCTTGGGTCTTGGCAGAATCTGAAGAGATCACGGAAGTAATCTGGCAAGGCAAGAAAGTAACTTTCGATGAATTTCTCAGCGCGACACAGACAAATGCATTTCTCGTAATTCGTGACGGAAAAATTACCTACGAGAGATATCTCAACGGTAAGAGTGAATCAACTGTTCTGCCCTCGTATTCAGTGGCCAAGACAATGACCTCACTTGTGATCGGACAGCTTGTTGATGAAGGCACTCTTAACGAGAGTGATACCTTCGTCAGCATCCTCCCAAAGTTCAAAGCTGGAACTTCCTTTGACAAGGTGACGATCAAAGATCTTCTCGATATGAACTCTGGAATTGGAGTTTCAGATAACTATCCATCTGGCCCTTCAGGATGGGGTGTAGCAATCGCCCAGATGTATGCAACAACAGATATGAACTTTTTCTTGAATAACAATCGCAAGATGCGCGAAGAACCTGGAACTTTTGCTGAATATCGCAGCGTCAATACTCAGATGCTCGGACTTATTATCCAAGAGGTGACAGGCAATAAATTGGCTGACGAATTCAGTGATCGCATCTGGAAGCGTGTTCGTGCAGATTACGATGCAACATGGAATGTCGATAAGGTCGGCGGCCACGAGAAAGCATTCTGCTGCTTTAATGCAACAGCTCGTGATTACGCCCGCGTGGGGCAAGCACTCATGAATGGTATGCCAGACATTGCTAGCCCATCGTGGACAAAGCGCCTATCAACATCTGTGGTCACACTTGATTATGGTTGGGGTTATGGCGCACAAATGTGGCATCCATATCCAGGCATCAATTTGATGATGGGTCTACATGGCCAATACATTTACCAAGATAAAGCAAATAACACTGTCGTAGTTAAGCTCAGTGACATGCCGACTAGCTCAGATGGAATCAGTGTTGATGTCGCAGCTGTCTTAAAGCAGATTTCAGAGAAGAACTAGATCATCTCTATGTACGAGTTCGCGCTCGTACTCTGCACCGAGCGAGGCTGCCAACTCTTTAGTTGAACGGCCCAGCATCTGTGGAATCTCTGCCGCGTCGAAGGCAACAAGACCTCGTGCGATAACTTCACCTTTTTGCGAAACCAGTTCGACAGTATCGCCTGAGATAAAGTCACCATCCACGCTAGTGACACCTGCAGGAAGTAAAGAAACACCGCGTTCACGAATTGCAGTGACTGCGCCGTCATCTAAAACTAAGCGCCCTTGTGGAGTTGACGCATGAGCCAGCCAGAGAAGACGTGAAGTTGTGCGTCCCCCTTGTGAATGAAAGAAGGTGCCAACTGTCGATCCTGAAAGTGCTTGCGCTGATTGGGCAAGAGAAGTGAGCAACATTGGAATGCCAGCACTTGTTGATATTCGTGCCGCCTCAACCTTAGTAACCATTCCCCCACTTCCGACACCGGCCGAGCCCGCTCCACCGAGTGCAATGGATTCGATATCTGTCATCGCGTGCACTTCATGAATTGGGGATGCTCCAGCTTGGGTTGGAGGTGCGTCATATAACGCATCAATATCTGAGACAAGAACGAGTAAATCTGCACCAATCAATAGTGCAACCAGCGCAGCTAAACGATCGTTATCACCGAAGCGAATCTCTTGAGTTCCAACAGTGTCATTCTCATTAATAATTGGAACAACACCAAGTGAAAGAAGTTTCGCAAGCGTCTGGTGAGCATTCTGATAATGCGAGCGGCGCACGATGTCCTCTGTTGTGAGAAGAACTTGCGAGGAAAGAATTGAGTGAGTAGTGAAGGCTTCGTTATATCGAGCAATCAGCAAACCTTGCCCCACCGAGGCTGCAGCCTGTTGAGTTGGCAGATCTTTTGGACGAGTAGTGAGCTTCAGTGGTGCTAAGCCGGCAGCAATTGCACCAGATGAGACGAGTGCGACCTCTGCTCCTCGTTCTTTGAGGGCTGCAATAACGCTCACAATTTTTTCAACAGAGGCTGCATCAAGTTGAGAACCTGCGGTTCCTGTCAGGGATGAAGAGCCGATCTTGATAACAATGCGCTTTGCAGATGTGACAGCGTTGCGATCCATGTGACTACCCCTTTCCGTCGCCTTCTTTAATCTCTTTTCCATCAATCACCTGAATGACTTGTGGTGAATGCGGATCCTCTACGTTGTACTCCCACTGCTTTGCAATCTCTTCATCACTGAGCACATCAATCTCGCGCTCTGTTACAACCCATGTTGATTCTAAGCGCGAATCTTCACCTCGACGATGAAGGTGGCCAGCGAGTTGTTCAGCTCCGGCCTCAATTGTTGGTTCCCAATCAAAGATAATCTCGTTATCGCCATCGCCGATTCGAACTTCGCTTCCCGCAACTGCACCCTTTTTGTAGAGTTCTTTTTCAACGCCAAGCTGGGCTAGACGATCCGCTAGATAGCCAATTGCTTCAGCATTCTTAAAGTTAGTCTGGCGAACCCAACGTTCCACCTTTTTGCCGCGAACGGTGAAAGAACCATCTGCATTGGCGCGAACGCTAAAGCCTGAATCATCAACAGGAGTAGGACGCAAGATAATGCGAGTGCGCTCTTCGGTTGCAGCCTCGGCGCGAGCTTTATGTACTAAACGACCCATCGCATAAGTAAGCTCTTGCAATCCTTCACGACTTGCTGCTGAAACTTTATAGACGTCATAACCCTTATCGCGAAGAGTCTGCTCGACCATATCTGCCATTGCCGAACCATCAGGAAGATCAATCTTGTTCAGTGCAACGATGCGCACGCGATCCTCGAGGCCACCATAGAGCGCTAGTTCTTCTTCAATGATTTCAAGATCGATCACTGGATTTCGATCTGTCTCAAGTGTTCCACAATCAAGGACGTGAACGAGTGCAACGCAACGTTCGACGTGGCGCAAGAATTCAAGACCTAAGCCTTTACCTTGCGACGCTCCTGGAATAAGACCTGGAACATCTGCCACAGTAAATCTGGTCTCACCAGCTTGAACGACTCCGAGGTTTGGTACCAATGTTGTAAATGGGTAGTCAGCAATCTTTGGACGTGCTGCGGAGATTGCCGCGATAAGAGATGACTTACCCGCACTTGGAAAACCAACGAGTGCAATATCAGCAACTGATTTCAATTCCAGATAGAGAGTGCGTGCTTCACCTGGTTCTCCAAGGAGTGCAAATCCTGGTGCACGACGCTTTGATGAAGAGAGTGCTAAGTTTCCTAGCCCACCATGGCCACCTTGAGCAGCCATAAATGTTGTACCGATTCCAACTAAATCTGCAAGCATGTTGCCATCTTTATCGTAGACAACGGTTCCGTTTGGCACAGGTAAAATGAGATCTTCTCCATAGTGTCCATCTTTGCGATCACCATAACCTTGATGACCTGAAGTTGCTTTGCGGTGTGGTGAATGATGAAAATCAAGGAGCGTTGTGACACTTGAATCAACAACGAGAATGACG
>JAIXYD010000157.1 GCA_027490415.1 Streptomycetaceae bacterium | reverse complement strand
GTTCATGTGCGAACAGGACATAACGAGAAAGCTTGGGCTTCTTATATCGATGAGCCGATAACTTTCTGGCTAAAGAAAATCTTTATTTAACGATCCAGATACCTTGCGTTGCCTCTGCGGTCGAGATAGAGATGGACTTACCTACAGCTTGCTGACCAAACAAGGTGCGCTCAACTGCAAGGCCAAAGGGTGCTAAATCGATGGACGCTTTGACGCCAGTACGAGAGATAAAGACTAGAACTTTCTCACGCTTTGATTCTCGGATAAAGAGTATGTAGTCATCTTCCACAGCGAGCCAACGTAGCCCACCTTCGGCAAGACCGTGTCTAGTCTTGCGAATAGCAACCAAAGCACTGACTGATGCGAAAAAATCGTTATCCCATAGCTCTTTCTTACCCCATGGCATCGGACGGCGACCATCTTCTCCCCACGCACCCTCAAGGCCGATTTCATCGCCAGCGTAAATCGATGGCACACCTGGATATGTAAGGAGCAGGGCCATAGCACTCAGGTGACGATTGCTATCGCCATTAACAACGGTGCGCATACGTGCAGTGTCATGTGAATCGAGAAGAACCATACTTGAAACCAGTGAACGCCACGGGACTGAGGCTGTGAAAGATTTCATGCTCTCAACCATTTGTGAACCTGTAATGCGCGGCATAGCAAATGGAAGTCCTTGGAATCCTCCACCGATTTCAGAGTTTTGGTTGATCCAGTTCCATAAAGGACGCATGAAACCTTGGTAATTCATCGCACCGTGCCAACCAAGTCCATCTAGATCGGAGGCAAAAAAATCACCATTCTCGGCAACAAGCCATGCATTTGGATTTGTCTCATCCATCGCTTTGCGAATTCCATGCATTACTTCATCGTGTAGGTCGTCTTTGCCAAGTCTTCCCGTCATGTTTCCAACATCGATACGCCAGCCAGCCATTCCAAACTTTGGAGATAGCCACTTACGAACAATCGAATTCTTTCCTTCATACATTTCTTTGCGTAAGGCCTTCGAATTGAAGTTCAACTTTGGAAGCGAGGCATGTCCCCACCAACCGACATACCCGTGCTTAACAGATCTATCCCAATAAAAATATCCGCGTTCTTTGGAGTTCTTGTCCTTCTTCGCCTTTGCAAGCCAAGGATGGCCTGCACCACAGTGATTCGATGTGAGATCGCCCATCACAGAGATTTTCGATTTACGTGCTTTCTTAACCAACGAGAAGAGTGCCTCGTTGCCGCCAAGCAGAGGATCCGCATGATCAAAGCTCGATGCGTCGTAACGATGATTAGAACGGGCTGGGAAGAAAGGAGTGAAGTAGATGCCATTAATTCCAAGACTCTTCAGGTGATCTAGATGCTCCTCAACCCCTTTAAGGTCGCCTCCAAAAAACTCAACCCCAGTAGTCGTATCTCTGCCACGAGGTGCATCGTCCCAATCACGAGGGTGGGCCCAATCTGGAATCACTTTCTCGATATCTGACTTTGCAAATCGGTCCGGAAATATTTGATAAAAAACTGATGAGCGAATCCAGCGAGGGTATTCGGGAAGTGCGACGATCTTGAAATCGTCATTGGTGTGTACATCATGATCGCTCAGACCACGGGCATTAAGCCACTCATATTTACTCTCTGAGATAAAGACAAAACGATAGGAAGTTTTGAGATTTACGATCTCAACCTTTACTTTCCACCAGCTCTCCACCGTTCCTTGTTTTTCGAGTTTAAGCTCATAAGAACGAGGTTCGCCATCTTCATAAATTCTAATAAAAGCTTTACTAAATTCATACGTATTTGGCACAAGAACACGCAAGGCGATTTTCTTACCAATTCTTGGAGCACTATCACTGACGTAGAGTTCACTTCCATCGTGATGGGGTAAATGATTCATCAAATTACTTGTTGACGGCTTCAATTTGTTTGAAGGCAACTTTTTCTCCCTTGATATTGAATGCGGTTGCTCGAATTGAAACTTTGCTGCCGTACTTGTAATCGCTCGACGAGAGATACACACGATACGGACTGTTAAAGTCTGTTCCTGCACTGACCCACTTCGTCGAGCCAGCTGCTCTCACGGAGAACTCAACACGGTTCAAACCTGAACTCTTTAGCGGTGCAGAGACTTCTAACATTCCGGTGAGAAAATCCATTCGCGTTTTTAAACTTCCAGGCGTGATTTTCGCTGGAGACATAACGGATGAGGATTGAAGTACTACGGCATCAAATGCCGGCACGGTAAGAGTTACAGCATTTCCTTTATTCGAAAAAGTTGAAGCGCCCAAAAGCGATTTCCACTTCACCGCACTTGATGTATTCACAGTGACTTTAGATGGTTGCTTACTGTTATTGAAGGCAACGAGGTACTCAATCTTCTCAACTGGATCCCATTTGGAGAGTACAAGTGTGTTTCCTGTGGCGGAGCGAATCTGCATCTGCCCATTGGCTAGAGCTGGATAAGTGGCGCGTAGCTTTGCTAGTTCGGCGATATATAGGGCGAGTGGGTGGTTAGCGCTATTTGTAAATGAGTTTCCGTCCCCTACTGGCTCTGATCCAACCCGTGCTTCGCTCTTCCAGGCAGCAATCTTTGTTTCGAACATGTTTTGTCGTGCTCGTTGATCACCGCCATTACCTGAACCCGTCATTCCGACTTCATCGCCGTAATAAACAGTAGGAATTCCCCGAGAGAAATACATGAGAGCGTGAGCCAATTTTGTTCTTGCCAAGAGATCGTTCTTAGCACTGGTTTGTGCAGCGGGAATTAGAAAGCCCACTCGGCCCATGTCGTGATTACCCAAGAAAGTAACAAGATTTGAGGCGTTGGAAATTGATGTCGTGTACTGATCATCGGCATCAAAGAGTGTGGCAAGAACTGATGCATCTGAATAACCAGCAGAAAATTGAGTAGCTGTGCGCTGGAATGCAAAATCTAGAACCGTTTCAATCTTTTTCTCTCGAACGTATGTAACCAAATTCATTGGGTTGATATCCCAAACTTCACCAAAGATGGTGAAGTTATTGATTCCAACACTTTGTGCGGCGGACTTGATACCAGGGGACCAATTGATAAAGAACTTATCGTCTACATGGCGTGCTGTATCTACACGAAAACCTTCAAAACCATATTTTTTAATCCACTGTCCGTAGACATCGACCCAGCCCTGATACACCTCTGGTTTTTCGGTTGCTAGATCATCAAGGCTGTAAAAGTCACCGATCTGCTCGCAGCGACCTTCGCCCCAGCAACTACTGGAGCTTCCCGCATTGTGATAGTTATCTAACTTATTTAACCATGCAGGATTTTTTGCATTCTTTTGATCTTCCGGCAGAAATGCAGTTCTGTCTGCATACTGAATAACATCTCCCGTATGGTTTGTAACGATGTCAAGAATTAACTTGAGACCAAGTTTCTTTGCGCAGGCTGAAAGAGCTAATAAATCTTCATTTGTGCCAAGGTGAGGGTCAACATTGAGAAAGTCCTTACCCCAGTATCCGTGATAACCAGCACCGGCAGTTGTCCCATTAACCTGAGTGACTAGCGGAGTCATCCACACTGCAGTAAACCCAAGTGCCTTGATTCGCGCTAAACCATCATCGCCTGGCTGGCATGTTCCAGTGAGTCCTTTGAGATCACCGCCATGAAAGTGGGCTGTGCTTGTTGGGTCATAGCCGGATGTTGGATCGACAGTGCTTCCTCCGGCCAAATCGTTAGTTGTATCGCCATTGCGGTAACGATCAGGAAAAACAAAGTAGATAACATCTTTGGAAAGTCCAACCTGTGGCTTTACCAAATCTTGTGCTGCTGCAGAATATGGAATGACTAATGCACAAAGTGCAATCCCTGCAATGAGCTTTTTAAACATTAGCCTTTTACAGATCCGGCGGTGAGACCGTTAACAATGTATCTCTGAAGACTTAAGAAGATAATGACAATTGGAACTGAAGCGATAATTGAGCCCGCGGCAAATGGGCCCCAGTTTTCGGAGTACTGTCCGCCGATAAACTGCTGCAGACCAACAGCGACGGTACGAGATTCCATATCGACCAAGAAAAGTCGAGCAAGAATAAACTCGTTAAATGTACCAATGAAGCTTAAGAGAGCAACAACGGCCAGTACCGGTGCAGCTAGTGGCATAAAGATCAACCAATACGTTTGCACGGCCGATGCCCCATCAATCTTTGCAGCTTCATCGAGCTCCTTAGGAATCGAATCGACAAAGCCTTTAAGTAGCCAAATATTTACGCCCATCGCGCCGCCGAGGTAGATCAGGAGAAGACCTGCTTGTGTTCCTAACCCAATACTTGGTGCAAATGTATAGACGCGCTCCATAATGACGTAGACCGCAGAGATTGCAAGGATCGCCGGGAACATCTGTACAAGGAGCAGAAGTTGGATACCCGTCTTGCGCCCTTTGAAGTTGAGACGACTGAAAGCAAATGCTGATGCTGATCCAATCGTGACAGAGAGTACGGCGGTTGCGCCAGCGACGATAAGTGAATTCTTTACCCAGGTCATGTATGGGATTGTTGGATCGTTGAAGAGCATTTTGTAATTTGCGAAAGAGATTTCCCGTGGGATAAATGAATCTAGGCGAAGGCTTCCAGTTGAGTTAAAGGAAGAAATTACTACTAGATAAAGTGGGAAAAGTGAGAACAGGCAAACGGAGATAATTACCGCATGACGCCATGCGTTGGTGCGAAGCCAGATGCTCATTGGAAACTCTCCAATACCTTCGATTTACGAAGCCCATACATTGAAATGGACGCAACGAGTACAAATATGACAAGGGAAATCGCGCTTGCCAAGCCTAGATCTTGAACTGAAGATCCAAATGCAATCTTGTATGTAAAGCTAATGAGGATATCTGTAGCTCCGGCCAATTCACCATCAAGTTCTGCTCTCGGGCCACCTCCGGTGAGAAGGTAAATTAAGTTGAAGTTATTAAAATTAAATGCGAACGATGCAATGAGTAACGGTGAAAGAATTTGAAGAAGTAGCGGCAGTGTGATTTGTCTAAAGATTTGACGTGGGTTTGCACCGTCTATCGAGGCAGCTTCAAGAAGCTCGGAAGGGATCGCTTGTAAGGCACCACTTGAGATGAGGTAGAAGTAAGGAAAACCAAGCCACAGATTAACCAAGATGATCGCAAATTTTGCAAAAGTCGGACTTTGGAACCATGCGATATCGGTGCCTAGAAGATTATTGATCGCACCGAATTCAGTGTTAAACATTCCGCCCCATATAAGGATCGACATAATGCTTGGCATCGCATAAGGCAAAATCAAAATCGAACGATAAACCCGGCGCCCGCGAATTGGTTTATTCAGTGCTAGTGCAAGTAGCAAGCCGAGTGCAAAGGTGGTGAGCACCGATAATGACGCGAAAGTAATAGTCCAGATAAAGACACTGACGAGTGGGGCGCGTAGCCGTTCTTCAGTGAAAAGCTTTGTGTAATTTTCAAACCAAATAGGGGCTCGCCATCCAGGCTCGAGGTACTGATCAGGGCTGCCTTCAATAGCAAAATTTCCTCGGCCGTTGTCAGTATAAATTTCGCCAGAGATTATGTTTTTAAATTGGTCGTTAACTTCATCGAAGGCGAGCACCTGTCGAGAAACTATTCCGACTTCAAAACCCTCTAGAGCAATGAAGTATTCGTCCTGATACTTGAAACGCTTGAGAGAGTAGATCTCGTCTGCATTAGCCATTTCTGCATCTGAAAGTGTTTGGAAATCCGGGGCGCTTTCGGCAACCCCATATTCATTGACTGTCAGATCCTGCGCAATGAGTGGGATGCGATTATTTTCAGTTGATATGAAATACGCCCCATTAATCGAGTCTGAGACCAAAATCGCTTCCTGATTGTCATAGCGTCCAATTTTTATATCAAATGATGTTCCATCAGCATCTGACTCAAAGCCACGATTTTTGATCTGCTCAATTGCTTCACTCTTTGAAATAATGTTGCCGGTCTTGTAGTTGTAGCTCGACATCGTCACTGTGAAAAGAATTGGCGAGAGTACAAACGCGATGAGCAGGAGAATTCCTGGTAAAAAGAATTTAAGCGGAATTGAAATTTTCGTTAGGTATGTCAAAACCAGTAACAGAATTGTGATCGCGAGAAATCCTGCGATGAAATATTCTTTTTGGGCAAACGCACTTTGTGTCAGGGTCACAAGGACGGACGAGAGCAACAGCACAACTACTAGCTTTAGGACAAAAGAAACCTTGCCCGTAAAGAATGAAGTCATTTTGCGATTTTACCTCTCGGTCAAATAAGAACTAATGCGGGCGAATTGCTTCGCCCGCATTAGTTTCTAATTTACTGATTCTTCTTAGAGATCAGACTTTCCAGCTGTGGTGTTTGCACGCCAGATAGCTGCGAGCTTATTGCCCTCAACTACAGCGTCCTTTCCATCTACGAGAACAGCTGTCCAATACGCTGGAGCTGAATCCCAGTAGTTAGCGCCGCCTGCATTGTTATTTAGGAATGCGCCAATCTGTGGAATGCTTGAAAGTGATGCAGCAGAACCGAAGCCACGCTGCGCAGCTGAAACAGTTGCATCAAGTGCGGCACCCTTTTCAGCTGGTGGACGTCCTTCAATCTTCTGGTAGCGAACTTGACCATCAGTTGATCCAAAGAAGTTTGTAAGAAGTGACTTAGCGCCAGCTTCCACTCCGTGCTTTGCAGCAAATGTGGTGAGAAGAGCACCTGAAACTGAACCGAACATCTTGCCTGGCTTGTTAGCGTTAACGCCTGGAACTGGCATGAGGTTCATGGTGAAGCCCTTAGCTACGTAATCTTTCCACTCCCAGTTTCCGATGATTGCAAATGGGACTGTTCCATCAAGGAAGTTGTCCTTGCAACCAGCATCTGATGCTGGCAAGAAGCCATTGCTCTTCTTTCCATCAAGAAGGAAGGTACGAACATTCTTTCCGAATGTTGTTCCGTTAAATGAGCGGTCGTAAACGATCTTTCCGCGTGCGTCGAACTGATAAGCATCAGCACCGAGAGCAGAGAAGATTGAGTGTGCTCCCCATGACATTCCGCCACCTGCAACGCAGAGACCAGCCTTGAGGCCCTTTGAAGTTTTGTTGGCCTTGTAGTAATTGACCATTTCACCAAATGTCTTTGGTGCAGTTGTGACAAGCTTTGTGTTGTAGATCATTGCTACGTTGTTCACATCTACAGGGACTCCGTAGAGCTTGCCCTTGTATGTAAGGTCAAAGAGCTGACCAGATGTAAAGCGAGCCTTCTGTGAAGCTGTCAATGTAATTGGTGCAAGCTTTCCGCTCTTTGCTCCGGTTGGAACCCAGTCATTTGCGCCCATGACGATGTCAGGACCAGATGCATCTGTAGCCTTGTCGAAGGCATCCTTAAGCGCATCAAAGTTTGAGAAAGACTTAACGGTGACTTTGTAACCAGAAACCCAGTCACCCTTCTCTGCTAGAACCTTAACTAGGTTTGGTCCGCGATCTCCATCTGCCCAAACAACGATTTCGTTATTTGCATTAGCTGATGGAACGAAAAGACCAGAAACTGCGATTGCGACTGCGGCAACGAAGCCGACTGCGCTATAACGCTTCTTTGTCATCAATTTCCTCCATGGATTCATTCTGCTTACGAGGGTGTAAATCAGAAGTGATGTCGATTTAGGGTAAACCCCCCGATCGAGGATCCCATTCTTTATGGTTGAACTCACCTAATCAAATTTGCGGGCGCGCAAAAAACCGTGCCTACAGCGACTTTATCGAAATGTTATAAATGGGAGCGTTTACAGCCCCATTTGCACAGTCTCTTGTTTGAAAAGAATGAAAAGAATTACTTGTGGAGTTGCTCGACCGTTGCATCCCAGCCGACGACATCCTCTGGCTTACGAGGAGCCTTGCCGACATAGCGTGCTGATGGACGAATCAAACGACCGGTGCGCTTTTGTTCAAGGATGTGTGCAGACCAACCCGCTGTCCGAGCTGCAGTAAACATCGATGTAAACAATGGTGCTGGAACTTCTGCGAAGTCCAAAATAATTGCTGCCCAGAACTCAACGTTTGTTTCGAGGACACGATCTGGTTGGCGCTCACGAAGTTCCTTAAGCGCTGCTCTCTCAAGAGCTTCGGCAACTTCATATCGTGGAGCATTAAGTTCTTTTGCTGTACGACGAAGTGTGCGAGCGCGTGGATCTTCTGCGCGATAAACACGGTGACCAAATCCCATCAAGCGCTCTTTGCGATCGAGGAGTCCCTTAACGTATGCCTCGGCGTTACCAGTCTTCTCAACTTCTTCAATCATGTGAAGTACACGAGAAGGAGCACCACCATGGAGTGGACCTGACATCGCACCGATCGCACCAGAGAGTGCAGCTGCAACATCTGCACCAGTTGATGCAATAACGCGAGCGGTAAATGTAGATGCATTCATTCCGTGCTCTGCAGCAGATACAAAGTAGGCATCAATTGCGCGAACATGAAGTGGATCAGGCTCTCCGCGCCAACGAATCATCATGCGCTCTACAACAGTGTGTGCCTTATCAATCTCTGATTCTGGAACTGGCGCAGCGATAATTCCACGAGCTGCTTGCGCCAAATATGAAAGAACCATGACAGATGTACGCGCAAGGTTGCCGCGAATTTCTTCATCTGAAATATCGAGAGTTGGCTTAAAGCCCCACGCTGGTGCAAGCATCGCAATTGCAGATTGCACATCTACGCGCACATCACCTGAGTGAACTGGAAGTGGGAATGGTTCTGCGTTTGGAAGTCCTGGATTAAATTGATCATCGACAAGAAGCCCCCATACGTTTCCAAATGAAACGCGACCAACGAGATCATCAATATCTACACCGCGATAACGGAGCGCACTACCTTCTTTATCTGGCTCAGCAATCTCTGATTCAAATGCAATAACGCCTTCGAGTCCTGGCTTGAAATCATCTGACACGGTGTAGCTCCAGTCTGGCGCCGGTGGCCGGCGCATTCGCTTATGGCGCCAATTCTGCACCCGAAAGCAGGGTGCGCGCGACCATCCCTGCCTCAAGATGACGCGGGGACGAAAGTGACGTTAGATACAGACATGAGCGAAAAGCGCGAGAAGCCCGAGCAACGCGAGCAGAGCCTGACCCGCGATGCCATCCGTTCAATGCGTCGCTCTTATGGCGATGTTGGATTGGAAAACCTACCTGCTGATCCGCTCGCGGCATTTTCAACCTGGTTGGCCGAGGCTGCCGCTAACGAATACATCGTAGAAGCCAACGCCATGGTGCTTTCAACTCTTGGTGCAGATGACGCGATTACAACGCGCACTGTTCTTCTTAAAGATATCTCCGAAGGTGGCTTCACTTTCTTCACAAACTATCAATCACGAAAAGCTCATGCCATCGAGATGCATGATCGCGTCAGTGTCTTATTTCCTTGGTATGCAATGGAGCGACAAGTAAGTATTACCGGAATCATTTCGAAAATTTCCGAATCAGAATCTGAAGAGTACTTCGCTACTCGCCCATGGTCGAGTCAGATTGGTGCCTGGGCTAGTGCACAATCTCAACCTTTGGAATCGCGTGAAGAGTTAGAAAGTCGCTTTGCTGGTGCGAGTGAGAAGTGGCCAGAAGGTACAACGGTTCCGCGGCCGCCACATTGGGGCGGCTATCGCATAGCGCCGTTGAGTATTGAATTCTGGCAGGGTCGCTATTCACGACTGCATGATCGGCTCCGTTATGAGAGGCAGAGCACCGATTCCGAGTTCGTACTCACTCGCTACTACCCGTAGTCTTGACCCATGAGCGCAGAGATCACAATCCCAGAGAACCTCAAACCACGCGATGGCCGATTCGGTTGTGGCCCATCAAAGATTCGCCCAGAAGCACTTTCATCCGTGCTCTCAAGTGGTGCATCAATTATCGGAACATCGCATCGTCAAAAACCGGTGAAGCATGTTGTACACCGCGTACGTGAAGG
>JAIXYD010000117.1 GCA_027490415.1 Streptomycetaceae bacterium | reverse complement strand
ATGTTCCAGGTTCATTTGAGATTCCGCTTGCGGCACAACTTGCATTCGAACAAGGTGTTGATGCGGTTGTCGCTGTGGGCCTAGTTCTAGAAGGTGAAACACCACACTTTGATTATGTGTGCCAAGGGGTCACCCAAGGCGTTATGGATGTCTCTCTAAAGTTCAGCGCACCGATTGGTTTCGGAGTCCTGATGTGCAACACCCTTGATCAGGCAATTGCTCGAAGTGGCCGTCCAGAGAGCATCGAAGATAAGGGGTATGACAGCGCGGTAGCTGCAATCAAGTTATTGGAGATTAAAGCTAAATAAATTAGCGTGTGAGGGTAACTTTATTTAAGCCCTTAGGCGCATCAGGGTTGAGTCCTTTTGCAACCGCAAGTTGATTTGCAAGCAGCTGAAGGACACTCGAATCAAGAATGCACGAGTAACTTTCGTTAGCAATTTCAGATCCACCGAGGAATGTTTCCCCTTCGGCGCAGTACTCGGATGAACCGATCCAGAAAACATTCTTGGTGATGGCACGGACTCGATCAACCGTGGGTGCAATCACTGAGTAGTCCTGCCCTGAAGGAGCAAGGAATATCACCGAAGAACTTTCCTTGAGTGCTGCAATTGGTCCATGGAGATATTCAGCAGTTGAGTTTGCTGGAACATTAATCAGGGAGGTTTCCTTAATCTTAAGAGAGAGCTCTAAAGCATTAGCCAGTGAATACCCACGTCCCAAAACAACAATGTCCTGCGCATGGGCAAGCGCGGTGGCTTTTTGAATTCTCAGGTCTGCATCCTGAATCACTCGTTCAGATTCTTGTGCCAAATTCGCTGGGGAAGTCTGGTTCAACATGGCAGCTACCAAGAGTTGTGCGTGTAGCAGTTCGGATGAGTAGCTCTTTGTAGCAGCAACGGCTAATTCAGGGCCAACTCCAAGATCAATGTGATGATGAGCTAGTTGCGCCAGTGGACTTGTTGCATCATTTGTCATCGCAACAAAGTACGCGCCACTTTCAATTGCGGTGCGCGCAAACTCAACAAGATCAGTTGATTTTCCACTCTGACTCATGCCAATAAGTAGGTTGTTGCGCATTGCTATCGGTGATTTGTAAATCGAAGTTGTTGAAGGAGATGCATCGGCTACGAGAATTCCTAACCGCACTTCAATGAGATACTTTAGGAATAAGGATGCGTTTCCAGAAGTACCGCGTCCAAGCACCTGCACTGTTGCAAAGTCTTTAGATTTGAGAATTTCAGCGATTTCTTCCACTGCCTTTAGGCGAGCTAAGGAGTCGATGATGACACGTGGAAATTCATGAATTTCGCTGTACATCGTTGTCTTTATGCTCAGGCTCATAATTGCTTATTCTACTTTGCCCAGAGGCGCATGGCCATTGCTCTCACTTTATTGGCTAGTATTGGACGAAATTATTGGGGGTTAGATTTCGATGAGCTTGTCTAAAGATGCTAATTGGTGGAGACAGGCAGCGGTCTATCAGATTTACCCTCGGAGTTTTAAGGATTCCAACGGTGATGGCATTGGTGATCTCAAGGGCATCACATCACAAGTTCCGTATCTCAAATCGCTCTCACTTGATGCAGTCTGGCTCAGTCCGTTCTATCCATCGGCTCTTGCAGATGGTGGTTATGACGTTGACGATTATCGTAATGTGGATCCAAAACTTGGAACACTCGAAGATTTCGATGAGATGTTGGCAGCCCTCCATGAAGCTGGTATTCGCGTATTTGTAGATATCGTTCCAAATCACTCTTCGAATCTCCACCAATGGTTTATTGATGCTCTTAATTCAGAGCCAGGATCTCCAGAACGCGCACGCTATATTTTCCGTGACGGTAAGGGTAAAGACGGAGAGTTGCCTCCATCAGATTGGCCTTCACACTTTGCGCCATCAGCGTGGACACGCATTACCGAAAAAGATGGAAAACCAGGTCAGTGGTATTGCCATCTCTTTGCTCCAGAGCAACCAGATCTCAACTGGGATAACCCAGAGGTGGAAGCTGATTTCATCAAGACGCTTCGTTTCTGGGCTGATCGCGGCGTGGATGGATTCCGTGTTGATGTGGCGCATGCAATGAAGAAAGATCTCTCTGAACCACTGCGTAGTCAACCAACACTTGGATATGAAAATCCTCGACTTGATGGCAAGGGCGTTTTCTTTGATCGCGCCGAACTCTTTGATGTGTATCGCGAATGGCGCAAAGTTTTCAACGAATACGACCCACCACGAGTGGCAGTAGCTGAAGCAAATGTTCCTATCGAGCGCATGCCTTTATATGCCAGTGATAAAACTCTAGGTCAGGCATTTAACTTTGCATTCCTTGATGCCAAGTTTGATCCTTCTGATTATCGTGACACGGTAAAGAAATCACTCGAGATTGCTGATAAAAACCACTCATCATCTACCTGGGTGCTTTCAAATCACGACAAGATTCGTCATGCAACGCGTTATGGATTACACCCAATAGTTGATGAGAAAAAATGGCTACTTGCAGATGGCAAAACTCATCCTCTAGATCGCGAAGCTGGCACTCGTGCAGCGCTAGCTGCGACTATGTTTATTCTGGCGCTCCCTGGATGTACATATATGTATCAAGGTGAAGAACTCGGACTTCATGAGGTCACGGATATTCCGCATGATCAGATTCAAGACCCGGCCTATGCTGGAAATCTTTATACCGAAAAAGGTCGCGATGGCTGTCGCGTTCCTTTGCCTTGGGCCTCGACCGGAAGTTCCTATGGATTTGGCAGCGGAGGTTCACATCTTCCTCAACCAACTTGGTTTGCAGAAACAAATGTTGAGAAACAAGATGGCAAAGAAGGTTCGCCACTTGAGATCTATCGCAAGGCACTTGCCCTCCGTAAGAAATTACAAGGTGAAGAGCTCCTCATGTGGCACGAGACAAAGAACAAGGAAGTACTTCATTTCTCACGCCCAGGTGGCTGGAACTGCATGATCAACTTCAGAGGTTACTCCCATAAATTTGAAGCGAAGGAGATACTTCACTCCTCGGCTCCGATCTCAGACTTCACATTGCCTGCGGGAACCACCGTCTGGTTTAAAGTCTAAGTGTTAAGGTTTTTTTCATGACGAGTCGCGAGTGTGCAATTGTCACAGGGGCAAGCAGTGGAATCGGTGCCGCAACCGTACGTGCATTAGTGGAGAGCGGTTACGAGGTTATTGCATGTGCACGTCGTATCGATCGCCTTGAAGCACTCGCTGCCGAGAACAGCGCCATTACCGCTCACTATCTTGATATCACTGACCAAGCGAGTGTCGATCAGTTAGTTGCTGATTTATCAGAACATAAAGTCTCAGTGTTAGTTAATTGTGCAGGTGGAGCATTTGATGCTGCAACTGTTTTGGATTCAGATCCATCGATCTGGAGCAAGACATATGATCTCAATGTCGTTGGAACGGTACGCATGGTGAAGGCATTTACCCCAGCTATGCAAAAGCTAGGACATGGACACATTGTGATCATCTCTTCAACTGCCGGTCATGTCGCTTACGAAAATGGCGGAAGTTACGTTGCTGCAAAGCATGCCGAAACCTCGCTAGCTCGTACCTTGCGACTTGAACTTAATGGTCTGCCTATTCGGGTGACAGAGATTGCACCAGGCATGGTCAAGACCGAAGAGTTTGCAAAGATTCGTTTTGGCGATGCCGATCGCGCAGCAAAGGTTTATGAAGGTGTTGATGCACCGCTATTGGCTGAGGATGTAGCCGAAGCAATTAGGTGGAGCGTTACTTTGCCATCACACTTCAATGTAGATTCATTAGTGATTCGTCCGGTTGCTCAAGCTGCAAACCACAAAGTGCACCGAACAAAGTAATTACTTAACTACTACCCGAAATTTTCCAAGAGTTGGATCAGTTGCGTAGGCAATACGCACTCCCGCTTTCTGCGAGGTAGATAGTCCTTGCACAATCTGTTCGGTCAAAATCTCTCCCGGTGCGATAACAGCAACTCCTGGGGGATAGGGTGCAATTAAATCTGCACTAATTCGCCCAACAGCATCTGTGGCGGAAACCATCTCTGTGGACGCGAAGTAAGCATCACGCATTGAGATGCCAATTGTCGGAACAATAGACCAGCTCAGTGCGGTAGCAGTAGGACGCGGTGCACTTTGCTGAGAGCGGGTGATTTCAATCAGTAGATCAGCGACCTCATCAAAGTCTGCTCGCGTATCCGCCAGAGTCGCGAGGAAAACAACAGTGTCTTGATCTGCCATCTCAACCCGAATTCCGTGCTCGCCGAGAGCGCTTTCAATAGCTACACCGGAGGCTCCCAATTGGTTTGCTCTCAGAATTATCTTGGCTGGATCAAAACGCCCAGCTGGAAAATCGTTTGCGTTAAGGAAAATCGGTAGCGAAAATTCAGCTTGGACCTTCTCCTTAAAGTAAGCAACATTGCTGAGTAAATCGGCGAGCAACTCGGTTCCACGAGTTTGTAAAAGTGCTCGCGTTGCATCGATTGACGCGAGAGGTGCACCGGCTGGAGATGTGGTGTGTGTGGTCTCAAAACTCTGTTCAAGTCGTTGTGCGCTCAAAAACTTTGTCTTCGCTAACAAGAGTGCAGATGCACTATAGCCAGGGAGAGCCTTGTGAACACTTGTAATCAAGGCATCTGCACCCATCTGTAATGCATGCGCTGGTAAGCCTTCATGAAATCCGAAGTGGCCACCCCATGCTGCATCAATAATGACCGGCATTGAGTGTGCATGTGCCAGTTCAACTAGTGAGCGGATATCCGAAAGTGTTCCGAGATATCCAGGTTCAGTGAGCAATAAGGCAATTGGTTTTTCTGGAAGCACTCTCTCTACTTCACTGACGGGAATGCCAAGCGGAATACCAGTTGCTTTATCAATTTCGGGTGTGAGCCACAACGGTTCTAGCCCAGCCAAAACAAGTGCGCTTAAGACTGAGCGATGCGCGGTGCGACTGACAGCAACTTTATCGCCAGGCTTTCCGAGTGCGAGAATTACGGCTTGGTTTGCATGGGTGGATCCACCAGTTGAAAATCGCGCAAAGTCTGCTCCCCAAAAATCTGCTGCAAGCTTCTCTGCGCGTGCCAATACTTTGTTTGTCAGCTTAATTTCATCGAGTCCGCCATAAAGTGGAATATCTGAATCAACCAAAGCACCTAAACCAGCATCTAAGCGTGCTGCATTTTGCTTATGACCCGGAACCGTAAATGGGCTTCGTTTGCGCTCGAAGTAAGAGAGGTAGGCATCAAGCAGCGGTGCGATGTTTCGAAGATCACCTGAACTCATGTGACCAAGCCTAACTTCTCGGCCACCCCTACTTTCCCCAAGGCTCTATGATTTACCTATGACTTCACATCCACACGAGCCGCTTCCGCAATCACGTCATATTGCAACGGAAATTCCTGGTCCAAAATCAGCCCAGGCGCTGGCCCGACGAAAAGAAGCAGTATCTGCCGGCATCGGTATGGCCTTTCCTGCCGTAATTGCACGCGCAGAAGGTGCGATCAT
>JAIXYD010000093.1 GCA_027490415.1 Streptomycetaceae bacterium | reverse complement strand
TGGGAAGTGCCAACCAAGCGTTGCTAGATAACTCAGTAGAAAACCTTGTACCTATTGTGATTAACCGCATCAAAGCAAACAAAGCACCCGTCATCTATGGCAACGATTACCCAACTGCAGATGGCACCTGTGTTCGCGATTATGTTGATGTCCGCGATATTGCAGCAGCTCACTTAGCCGCAGCTGATGCCACAACTGCGTTGCCACCAGCGATAAATATCGGAACCGGAAACGGTGCATCTGTGCGCGAGATTGTGAAATTTGTAATCGATGCAATGAATCGCACCGACATCACTCCAGTTGATGCAGATCGTCGCGCAGGAGATCCAGCATTTCTCTGCGCTGATGTATCACTTGCAAAATCTGCGATGGGATTTACCTCACGCTATAGCCTCAAAGAGAGCGTCGAGAGCCTCTTTTAGGCCCTTTTTGCCCGTAGATCCGCCCCGATAGACTTACCCACATGACCGCATCGCTACCTCGTCCCGCCGCACCGGCGCAGGATGTCACTCGTAGCGTTCTCTCGATCAAGCCATTTCGCAAGCTCTGGAATTCCATGGTCTTCTCATCCTTGGGTGATTGGCTCGGACTTCTCGCAACAACTGCACTAGCTCAACAACTCTCCGGTGGTTCTTACTCAACAGCAAACTTTGCAATCGCTGGTGTCTTCATCGCACGTTTATTGCCGGCAGTATTCCTTGGTCCACTTGCTGGAGTACTGGCAGATCGCTTTGATCGTCGTCGCTTGATGGTAACTGTAGATATATTGCGTGCAGCGCTATACATCTCTATTCCAATCGTCGGCACATATTTCTGGCTTTATGCAGCGATGATCTTGGTTGAATGTTTAACACTCTTCTGGTCACCTGCAAAAGAGGCGACGGTTCCTAACCTTGTTCCTCGCGAAAAGTTAGAGAACGCTAATCAAGTCTCGCTTTTAGCTGCATACGGCACAGCTCCTGTTGCAGCGATCTTGTTTACAATCCTTTCTCTTCTCTCATCAGCAATCACCGTTGCCTTCCCAGCATTTAAAGGCAATTCAGTTGATATCGCGCTCTATATCAACGCAATAAGTTTCCTATTCGCAGCAGCCACCGTGTACAACCTCAAGGAAATTCCACGCGGTGCCGCAGCCGATAAAGAATCACAAGAGAGCGTTATCGCAGCTCTTGTCCACGGTTGGAAATCTGTCAGCGGATCAAAAATTATTCGCGGTCTCATCATTGGAATGGTCGGCGCGTTCTCTGCAGCGGGCGCGGTCATTGGTCTCGCGCGTACATTCGTAGGAGATCTTGGCGGCGGTGATGCCGCGTACGGTGTTCTCTTCGGTGCTGTTTTTACAGGCCTAGCACTAGGAATTGCGATCGGCCCTAAAGTCTTCGCCCAATTCTCACGCCGCCGCTTATTTGGCGCATCCCTTGCAACATCCGGCGTCTTACTGATCTTCCTTTCACTCATTACAAACTTCACCGTCTCAATCTTTATCACCATTATTCTCGGCGCATTCGCCGGCATCACCTGGGTCACTGGTTTCACGATGTTGGGTATGGAAGTTAAAGATGAGGTCCGCGGTCGCACCTTTGCCTTCGTGCAATCACTTATTCGCGTGACCCTTGTCGCCGTCCTTGCCATCGCACCGCTGATCGCTGCAACATTCGGCGTTCACACTGTCACGATCGCAACTACTGAATACATCTTTAACGGATCTCAAGCAACGTTCTTGATCTCAGGTGCAATCGCAACCCTTATTGGTTGGCTCTCATATCGCCAGATGAAAGATCGCCCTAACGTTTCGCTATGGAGCGATATCGTCAACGCATTTAAAGGCGAGCTCGGATCAATTACTGGCGATCCTGTTAAAGGAGTCTTCATCGCATTTGAAGGCGGAGAAGGCACTGGCAAATCAACTCAATCACATTTACTTAAAGAGTGGCTCGAACAAGAAGGCGAAACCGTTGTACTTTCGCGCGAACCAGGCGGAACAGATTTAGGACAAGGCCTTCGCCAGATCTTGCTCGGACACGAAACCGGTGTCATCAGTCCGCGCGCAGAAGCGTTGTTATATGCCGCAGATCGCGCACACCACGTCTTCTCAACTATTCGCCCTGCACTAGATCGCGGTGATGTTGTCATCACCGATCGCTACTTTGATTCATCCATTGCCTACCAAGGCGCAGGACGCGTACTTGCTCCGGCAGAAGTTGCTCGCATATCTCGTTGGGCAACCGAATCACTCTTTCCAACGCTGACAATCTTGATCGATCAACCTGCCGAAGTAGGCCTATCACGCCTTAAATCACGCGATCGCCTAGAGGCAGAACCCAATGATTTCCACGAGCGCGTGCGCCAAGAGTTCTTGCAGTTAGCTGCACAAGATCCAGAGCGCTATCTCGTTGTCGATGGCTCACAATCCATCGATGCAATCCACGAAAAGATTATCGAACGCGTAGCATTGATCCCAGCTCTGATTCGTAACGCAAAAGAAGATGAAGGCAACCGCTTCCTTAAGCCAATTCGTTTTGCAGCAAGTGCGGTTGCAACAGGAGTTAAGAAAGTTCCACATCCTAAAAAGCCAGTACGTAAAAGCAAGAGCAAGGCTAAGTAATGGCGACAGTCTTTGATGATCTAGTCGGCCAAGAACCCGCTATCGCAATCTTACAAGGTGCCTCAGTTGCAGCTCGCAATGGCGATGAATCACAAGAGATGACACATGCCTGGATCTTCACCGGTCCCCCAGGTTCTGGTCGCTCATCTGCTGCAATCGCATTCGCCCAAGCGCTGGTCTGCCCACAAGGTGGCTGCGGATCCTGCAACGAATGCCGTAGCGCAAAATCAAGTGCTCATCTAGATGTTGAAATCATCTCTACCGAAGGTTTATCAATCAAGATTGAAGATGTGCGTGAACTCTTAACTCGCACATCATGGACACCATCGATGGGCGGCTGGCGCGTTGTTGTCATGGAAGATGCCGATCGCCTTACAGAGTCGGCGGCAAACGCACTCCTTAAAGCAATCGAAGAACCCGGCACCCGCACCGTCTGGTTGTTATGCGCACCAACCCTTCACGACATCTTGCCCACAATTAGATCTCGTTGTCGCCACATTCAACTGCGCACACCAACAACAGCAGCTGTCAGCCGATACCTACAACGCAAAGATGCAATCACTCCAGCAATGGCAGATTTTGCAGCTCGCGTAAGCCAAGGACATATCGGTCGCGCCAGATACATCGCCACCAACGAAGAAGTACGGAGCAACCGCTCAACAATTCTTAGGTTGCCGCTACGCCTTGTCACCATCGCAGATGCCTTCAAAGCCGCACAGATATTGATCGACCTTGCTACAGCCCAAGCCAACGCCCAATCCGAAGCCCGCGATGAGAAAGAGATCGCAGCGCTACAAGAGGCATACGGCAAAGGTGCAACAGGTCGCGGCATGGCAACAGGCGGCGCCAAGGCAGTTAAAGAGCTCGAGAAAGAACAGAAGTCACGCGCCACCCGTATGGTCCGCGATTCACTCGATGGCGCACTCCTTGATATCGCAACATTCTTCCGCGATGTCATGATGGTTCAAGCCGGATCTACCGATTCGTTGATCAATACAGATATGACTGAAGAGATCACCGCATACGCGCATAAAACAACCCCACATTCAACGGTGAGGAAAGTCAACGCGATCATGAAAGCACGTACACATTTGAGTCATAACGCTGCACCTCTTCTTACCTGCGAGGCACTGATGTGCCAGATCGCTAACTGATGCGCGCTCGCTCTACCACACTGGTCGCAGCCGCAACCGCACTTGCAATAATCCTCTCTGGTTGTTCATCCACCAAAGTTCCATTTGTCGAAGAAACATTCTCGGCACTTGCCGAATACGAACAACAAAAACTCGATTGGTCGTCTTGTTATGACTACTTCGATTGCGCCGAGCTACGCGTACCGATTGATTACCAAGACTTATCTGTTGGAACATTCCGCATCTCTGTCTTACGCTCTGCCGCCCGCGATCAAGATAATCGCTTGGGATCAATCGTTGTAAACCCCGGTGGTCCCGGCGGATCAGGCGTTGATTATGCCTATAACGCCGAATACATCTTCTCTCCCGACATCACCGACCGCTATGACGTCGTCGGCTTTGATCCCCGCGGAGTTGCAATGAGCGAACCCATCTCATGCTTTACCCCCGAAGAGCTCGATAAAAACTTGGCATCAGATTCCAAGCCCGATAACGATGCCGAAATCGCTGCAACTCTTGAAGAATCCGAGCGATTTGCCGAAAAGTGCGCAGAGAATACCGAACACCTTGAACATTTCAGCACCATCGAAACCGCCCGCGATATGGATATCTTGCGCGCTGCCCTCGGTGAAAAGAAATTGAATTACGTCGGAAAATCCTACGGAACATACCTCGGCACTTTATATGCCGATCTCTTCCCAAATAATGTTGGTCGCTTTGTTCTAGATGGCGCAGTAGATCCAAACATCCCGATGAAAGAGCAGAACCTGTCACAAGCAATGGGTTTTGATAAAGCGCTGGCAGCATTTGTAAAAGATTGCTCCACACAATCTGATTGCCCATTTACCGGCACACCTGCACAAGCTCAAGCAACGATCATTGCAACGCTACAAGCCGCAGCCACCGCACCTCTGCCACAGAAAAACCCAGCAGATGGTGACGATCGCATCATCACCGAATCAATAATCATTATCGGTATGGCATCTTCGCTCTATGACGATGTCGACGGCTGGCCAAAGTTGCGCCAAGCATTTACCGAAAGCGCACAGAACTACGGCGACACCTTCTTACAACTTGCTGACGAGTACTCAGGCCGCAACCCCGATGGCACATTTAGATCAAATGACTTTGATTCAGGCGCAGTTATCGATTGCCTTGATTGGAGAGATCGCCGCACTGTCGATCAATACAAAGCTGATGCGCAAGAGTTCGCAGCCAAAGCACCGGTCTTTGGTCCATACATCGCATTCTCTGGCGTGCACTGCCAATTCTTTCCGCAGCCATCTACCCAACGTGCACCCAACACATTGACCCAAATAAAAACCGCACCCATCATCGTCATAGGCACCATCCGCGATCCAGCTACGCCATATTCATGGTCTGTCAGCCTTGCAAAGATCTTCACCGGCTCTCGCCTGATCTCACTCGATGCCGATGGCCACACCGGCCATGGCCGCGGATCTGCCTGCGTTGATAGCGCCGTCGATGAATATTTACTTGAAGGAACCTTGCCGCCAGCCAATCTTTCCTGCGATCTCGAAGGCGTCAGCGC
>JAIXYD010000107.1 GCA_027490415.1 Streptomycetaceae bacterium | reverse complement strand
CACCAACACCAACGCCTTCACCAACACCAACGCCTTCACCAACACCAACGCCTTCACCAACACCAACGCCTTCACCAACTCCGGAACCAACACCAACGCCTTCACCAACTCCAGAACCAACGCCAACACCTTCACCTACTCCGGAACCAACACCAACGCCTTCTCCAACTCCGGAGCCAACACCAACTCCTTCACCAACTCCGGAGCCAACACCAACGCCTTCACCAACTCCGGAACCAACACCAACACCTTCACCAACTCCGGAACCAGATCCAATTCGCGCACCAGAACCGGAGCCAACACCAACACCTTCACCAACTCCGGAGCCAACGCCAGATCCAACTCCACCTAGATCTCCTGTTGTATTAACTCCACCGGCACCATCTGCGCCAGTAATTATTTTTGTCCCAGCGCCAGTCTTTGCTCCAGCGCCAGTGGTTGTTCCTGCACCGATAGTTGTTCCTGCACCGGTAGTTGTGCCAGCACCTTCTAGTGATGAGAAGAAAGAAGAGAAGAAGGACGAAAAGAAAGAGATCGTAAAAATTGTTGAGACGGCAACAGCGAAAGTTGTGCTTCCTCCAGTTACTGTGATTGAAGCTCCTGCACAAGGAGTAGAACCTGCCGAGCCAGCAGAATTAACCACGCAAAAGCGTGAAATCAAGGGTGTTGAACCCGTAGCTGAAAAGGTACTCACAAAGATCGAAGTTCCTAAGCTGCCGGCCTTTAAAGGCGCCGGACCATTCAAATTCGCTCTAGGACTTTCAGATCAGACCAGCTCGACTGCAATTAAAGATCCAGAACTAGCGATCGGGTTGAAAGTGATTTCTCAGACTCCATCTGTCTGCAGAGTTGCGACTACATTTAATAAAGCAACGGGTAAGTATTCGATCAGCGTTGTTGGATTATCCAACGGACAGTGTCGTATAACTGCCGTTGATAGAGGAAATGATGAGAAGTTCCCAACGGCTACTGAAATCAAGCAGACGATTACTGGAATCTCACCGAAGAGAACTGTGACAACAAAGGCGGTCAAACCTACACCGGCGGCAAAGCCGGGAGTGAAGAACGCTACTTATAAGGGACCTAAAGGATAGGTAGTGTGTGCCTATGGCACAGATTCTTTTTGCACCCGATTCCTTTAAGGGCAGTGCAACAAGTGCGCAGGTAGCAGCAGCACTGGCTGCTGGTTGGAAGATGGTGCGACCTGGCGATGAGATTGTCATTGCACCCTTTGCTGATGGAGGAGAAGGAACCCTGGATTGCATTGAGAGCGTCACTCCAGAATCTGTTCGTGTGCCGATAACGGTGCAGAGTGCAACGGGTACTGAACATGAATCTTCGTGGTTGCTCGTGGGCGCAGATACTGCAGTAATTGAAATGGCAACGCTGTGTGGAATTACTACCGTCGAAAAGTTAGACCCAATGGGTGCGCATTCATTCGGATTAGGTCAAGCTATTAAGGCAGCCCTTGACGATCAGCGAGTAAATGAAATCCTGATTGCAGTTGGTGGTTCGGCTTCTACTGACGCTGGAATCGGTGCACTGTCAGCGCTCGGATTCAAAGCTCTAGATAGCAGCGGGAATCAGATTGCTCTCGGTGGAGCAGGTCTTCAGAGATTAACTCGGTTCGAAAAACCAGCAGAGATCAGGAAACTTGAACGAGGAATTAAAGTGTTGGTGGATGTGCAATCTCCGCTGACTGGAATCAACGGAGCTGCATACATCTATGGACCACAGAAGGGTGCCGATAGCACTCAGGTAGAAGAGCTGGACCGCGGACTCAATAATTTCTTGAGAGTTCTTGAAGTGAGCGATCAGGCTGGGTTTGGTGCAGCCGGGGGAGTTTCATGTGGATTAGCGATTCTTCCGGAGGCAGCAATTGTGAGCGGTGTTGCAACTATCGCTGAGTTAATTGGTTTGCAAGAGATGATTCAAAGATCTGATTGCGTGATCACTGGTGAAGGCTCATTCGATGATCAAAGTTATCGCGGAAAAGCAGTGGGGTATGTGTTAAAGATGGCCAAGGAGAATAATCGCCCCGTGATGATTGCATGTGGAGTGAATAAGAACGAAAAATCAGAATCGATTGTGAGTCTTGTTGAACTAGCGCCCACTGTTGAATCTGCAATGACGGATTCTCAACAATGGTTAATTGAGTGTGGAAAGGTCTTAGCCACACGCTTTGACCATTGAATGAAGAGTTTTAATCCTATACGATCCTGAGATGAGCAGATCAGAGCACCCTCGTATTTCAATCACCACACCATCAACTCCGGGGGAATGGGCGCATCTTGAGCGCGAGATCATCGACAAACTCAATGCAGCTGCTCCAGAGTTTGTTGCACGCTACACCCGAAGCGATGGCTCTTTAATTTGGCGCGATGTCTGGCCCAGTATGGATGGCTCAGATGATCCTTATGAAGCATTTATGAACCTGGCACTTTTTTATAGCATCGGTGGAAGCGAAGAGGTTTATCAACTTGCCCGCAAAATGTGGGATGCGATCACGGTGCAGTGGACAGAGTACGGTCAGATTTATCGTGAGTTTGATGGCTACTACGATTGGATGCATCACGGCGAGGGATATCTCTATCACTACTTCTTTGGACTCACTAAGCCGGAATCCCTGATCGATCGCCAACGTGCTGCTCGCTTT
>JAIXYD010000100.1 GCA_027490415.1 Streptomycetaceae bacterium | reverse complement strand
ACCCAAATACAACAACGGCTTCACTTAAGGCCGTTGTGTCTGCAATAAATCGCGCCATTCGCTGACTACCGTAACCCCGTGAGCCTCTACCGTGATGAAGCGATAGTTCTGCGCACCCAAAAGTTGGGTGAAGCCGATCGAATCATCACCATGTTGACTCATGAACATGGTCGCATTCGTGGTGTGGCTAAAGGTGTCCGGCGCACCATGTCTAAATTTGGTGCGCGCCTTGAACCCGGAAGCCATGTTGATATTCAGTTATATACCGGTAAAACTTTTGACACCATTACTCAAGTCGAAGCAATCATGAATTACGGCGAAGCAATCTCCAATGATTACCAGCGCTGGACAATTGCCTCCGCAATTTTAGAAACTGCCGAAAGATTTACCGCCCAAGAAAACGAACCAGCGTTGCAAGAATTTCAATTGGTAGTTGGCGGGATGAAAGCGCTGGCAGAAAATCGCTATGACTCATCTCTAATTCTTGATGCGTTTTTGCTTCGTTCATTAGCAATTGGTGGTTATGCACCATCGATGAGCCAATGTTCTCGTTGTGAAAAACCAGGGCCACATCGCTACTTCTCACTCGTCGGCGGTGGCTCGGTCTGTATGGATTGTCGCCCTTCAGCATCTGCCACTCCAGCACCGGAAACCTTGGAGTTGATGGGTGATTTGATCAGCGGAAATTGGGATCGTGCTCAAAATAGTGAGCTGCGTTTTCGGCGAGAAGCTAGTGGCTTAGTTGCCGCCTATCTACAATGGCACCTTGAACGCGGACTACGAAGTCTGCCAATGGTGGAGCGTGCATGAGTAAGAAAGCTGCGATTGAGATTCCACGCCACGTTGCAGTGGTGATGGATGGAAACGGTCGTTGGGCAAAAGATCGCGGGTTGCCTCGCACCGCAGGACATGAAGCTGGAGAGAAAGCGCTCTTTGATGTTGTTGAAGGTGCTATCGAATTTGGTGTTAAAGAGTTAAGTGCATACGCATTCTCTACTGAAAATTGGAAGCGATCACCCGAAGAGGTGCGCTTTCTCATGAACTTTAACCGCGATGTATTGCGCCGCCGTCGAGATCAGATGAATGAGATGGGTGTAAAGATTCAATGGATCGGTCGCCCTAAGCGTCTCTGGTCATCAGTGATCAAAGAGTTAGAGGAAGCACAAGAGCTGACCAAGAAGAACAAAGTGCTGACCTTGAATATGTGCGTTAACTACGGCGGACGATCAGAGATTGTTGATGCAGCTACCGAACTTGCTCGTGATGTAAAGCGTGGCAAAGTGAAAGCAGATTCGATTACCGAGAAGACTCTTGCGTCATACCTCTACGATCCAAAGATGAGTGATGTGGACTTGTTCCTGCGTTCATCGGGGGAGCAGCGCACCAGCAACTTCTTGCCGTGGCAATCTGTCTATGCAGAGTTTGTCTTTATGGATGTCTTGTGGCCTGATGTCACTCGTAAAACTTTATGGAGAGCGATTGAAGAATATTCAGATCGCGATAGAAGGTTTGGAAAAGCTTAAAAACTAGCACTTGCTGCAGAGGCCAAAGATCTCTGCAGTGTGTCCCACCTCGCGAAAACCATGTTCTTCAGCCATTACTTTCGCCCACTTTTCAATTGCTCCGCCCTCAATTTCAACGGTATCACCACAGCCTTTACATACGAGGTGATGATGGTGGGCATCTCCACAGAGGCGATAGATCGCTTCACCATCATCGCGACGCAAAACATCGACGATTTTGTCGTTTACTAGAGATTGCAGGGACCGATAGACGGTTGTGAGTCCAATGCTCTCACCTTCGCGTTGCATCAAGCGATAGATCTCTTGTGCGCTAGCAAATCCGCCAGCGCGTTCAAGTGTGCTGAGAACTCGTGGATTAGAGCGAGACATTTATCTATTACTCGTGATCTCAACAGTCCCTGCTGCGTGATCGTGTCCTTCACCGGAGTGTAGATAACTCACGAGAGCCCACATCATGGCCACACCAACGAGGGTTGCAGCGATTGTTAAACGTGAAGAATGGCGAGCATGTGCCTCAGGAAGGATATGTGAAGTTGCGAGATAGATAACAATTCCAGCAAACCCTGCCAAGTAAATTGCGATGAGATCGTCACTTAAGACAAGACTTGCTCCGATTGCAGCACCGCTTACTCGTGCTAGCGCATCAACTCCGAGAAGCCAGATTCCCTTCTTGCCCCATTTGCCACTCTTGATGAGAAATGAGACAGTGTTGAGACCATCGCTAAAGGCGTGAACAAGAAGTGCGATAAACACTGCAAAGCCCAAATCGGAACTCACTTTGAATGCAACGCCGAGAGCTAGGCCATCAAGAAATACATGTCCGCCCATTGCAACTGCACCAAGTACCTGTCACATTGGCGGAGTGTTTATGGTCATGGCCGTAATCTGATTCGGCCGGTTCATGTGAACCAAAAAGTTGTTCATAGAAATGAAGCAGTAAGAATCCAGCAATAAGTGCCACAGATGTAGCTGGTGCGTGCAGGATTTCTTTGCTGCTCATCTCAAAAACTTCAGGCAAGAGATCAAAAGCGACTAAGCCAAGAAGAAGACCAGCTGAGAGTCCGAGCACTAAGTGCAGGCGATCCTTGGATTTAATTGCCAGAGTTCCACCAGCGAAAGTTGCCAGGGCTGTGGCTGCTGCAAGGGCGATTGCGATATTCATAGTCCGACCGTAGCACAAATGAAAATGATTTTCATTCCCATTGCCCAGGCACTAGCCTTGCCTCATGATCGCAGTCGCCAGATTTGAAGTCCCGCTCGCCTCAGCCACTCATTTTCGTGCTGAACTGGAGGGAGTTCGAGATGTTTTAGCCGAAGCCGCCGGGTACCTAGGCGGTGAGGTAGGCCAAAATCTTGATGAGCCAACCTTGTGGGTGCTCACAACTCGCTGGGAGAACGTGGGTTCTTACCGCAGGGCATTGAGTTCTACCCGTGCAAAACTCGAGGCGATACCGGTGCTTGCTCGCGCAATCGATGAAGCAGGGGCATACGAATAATTAGTAGCGGGTAAACTTAGCCCTGCTGAGCAACGACCGTTGCTCTTCGCCGACAGCCAGCCGGATGGAGAAATGAAATGGCCGTAGATCGTTTAGAAAATATCGTTTCACTTGCAAAGCGTCGTGGATTTGTTTATCCATCTTCTGAAATTTATGGCGGATTGCGCGCCTCATGGGATTACGGCCCACTCGGAGTCGAATTAAAAAATAACGTTAAGCGCCAATGGTGGAAATCAATGGTGATGGGACGCGAAGATGTTGT
>JAIXYD010000172.1 GCA_027490415.1 Streptomycetaceae bacterium | reverse complement strand
GGAATTCCTGAAAGTGGAGCAGCTTCATATCCGATTGCGGTGATTACGAGTCCGCAGGAAATTGAAAACTCTTCATCGCTGCCAGTCTTAGTGAAGACAACTTCTTGCACTTTCCCATCGCCACGAATCTCTTTTGGTGTGGCAAGAAACTGAAACTTCATCGTGCGTTCGTGCCCTGCCGGAACTTGATCTGCAATCAAAGCCATGGCATCAAGGTTGCTCTTCACATCTTTTTCAATATCTACACCTACACGCACTAAAGCTTCCGCAATATCGCGCTTTTCGATGATGACATTGGTGTGTTCAAGTTTTGGAAGCTCGCGAAGTTCAGGAGATGTGAACGCTGCATGCTCAGGGCCACGGCGAGCGCTAATAACAACGGTGCGTACTGCACTCGATTTAAAAGCAGCAATTGCATGATCTGCAGTATCGGTTGGATCAAGTTCACTTGGCTCTAACGCAAGCATGCGCGCAACATCCATCGCAACATTTCCTGCACCGATTACAACGGCAGTCGATGTACTCAAATCAACGTGTGCATCCTTAAAGTCAGGATGTGCGTTATACCAAGGCACAAAAGTGGCTGCCGACATTGATCCTGGTAGATCTTCACCCGGGATACCTAGTTTCTTGCCAAGTGATGAACCGGTTGCAATCACCACAGCGTCATAGCGGGCCTTGAGATCTTCCATCGAAAGATCTTTACCGAGCTCTACATGGCCAAATAGGCGCACATTCCCAGCTGTTGCTACCTTTTCAAAGACCTTTGCCACTGTCTTAATCTTCGGATGATCTGGGGCGACTCCGCTGCGCACTAAGCCCCATGGCGTCGGTAGACGTTCAATCAGATCGATAGAAAATGTCAGCTCTTCGTTCTGCAGATTCTGCAACGCTTGAGCAGCAAAGTAGCCAGCAGGTCCTGCCCCAACGATTGCTACCTTGTAATGAGCCATAGCCGCAGTCTATTGGATCGAGCGATATTCTTAACTCTATGTCTGAGAACAAGGTAGTTCCTGCAAAGTTGCCGTCTAATCAATTCGATCACTTCTATCGTGGAGGAGATCGCATTGGCGCGCTACGCCATGGACCTGGTGGACCGATGCGTCCAGAAGAATGGATCGGCTCTGTAACGACTCGATTTGGTGCTGCTGAACAAGGGTTATCAAAACTACCTGATGGCACATACCTTAAAGATGCAATTGCAACTGATCCGATTGCTTGGTTAGGCCAAGAGCATTACTCGCACTTTGGTTTAAGTATCGAGGTCTTGGTTAAATTACTCGATCCTGATCAACGATTGCCGGTTCACTTTCATCCCAACAAAGCATTTGCTAAGCAACATTTAGGTCTTGATCACGGCAAGACAGAGGCCTGGATTATTTTGGAAGCACCAGTTGGTGCTGGCGTTGGACTTGGATTTAAAGAGAAACAGAATAAAGAAGACCTACTTCAGTTAGTGCGCGATCAAGATTCGCAGGCGCTCTTGAATTCACTTCGCCGCACTGAAGTTTCAGTAGGGGACGCCATTCTTGTTCCTGCAGGAGTTGCCCACGCAATCGATTCTGGAATATTCGTCCTCGAACTACAAGAACCTACCGATCTATCAGCACTCCTCGAGTGGGAGGGCTTTACAGTAGATGGAAATAAAGATGGCCACTTAGGTCTTGGTTTTGAAACTGTGACTGATGCGCTGATGTTAGAACCATTAAGCGATGCAGAATTTGATTCACTTGTTATGCATAACGCATTTTCTGGGGGAACACTCCGATCAGTATTGCCAATAAAGTCAGATGGCTACTTCAGAGCTCACCTAGCTCCGCAATCTGGTGAGTTTGATGCGGGCTTTGCTATCGCGCTTGTACTTAACGGATCAGGCGAAATCACGTTTGCTAACGCAGCTGCTATGCCAATTACTCAAGGCGATGCGATCGTGATTCCTTTTGCAGCAGGAAAGTATTCAATTAGCGGTGCAAATGTGATTGTTTCTCGCCCACCACTTGCCGAGATGGCTAAGACAGCGATTTAAAGCCAGGCCGTGAGATCTACTCCACGAACCATCTGCACAATAAGTATGTAGATCGCGATTCCACCAATACGGTAAATCACGCGTCCGAAGTCAGTCTTTCTCCAGTCATAACCTGGTTTTTCTGCAAAATCTCCAGCGAATTTAAAGACCAAACCTGGAATTGCAAGAAGTACAAAGCTCCATGGGATGAAGTCTTCTGGATTCTCAAAGAGGCTTTCAGCCCAGTTAGCAAAGATCGATCCAATAAAGATCATCACAATGATCTTTAGCGCACCCTTAGGAACAATTCGACCTAGTCCTGGAATCTTTGGATACTTATCACCTACTGTGAGTCCAAGGATTGAAGGAAGTAGAAAGAAGAAGGTTCCAATGAGTAATTGGATATTAAATCCAACAAATGGAATAGCTAGGGTGACAAACAAGAATGTCTTGAACTCAAGCGAGATTACCTGCTGGAAAGTAGTTGGTTCTTTATAGTCAGGAGAAACTGTTTCGAGGCGAACTGGATACAAGTACGTTGCAAGATCTTCCAAGATGATGCGGACAGTTATTGCTATCGCCACAATGAGTGCGATCTGCTCGGCGTCGGCTGAGATTGGAAGTTTTAATCCGGAAAGCCCATTGAGTGCTCCCACAACCTTGCTCAATGTGAAGTAGCTCAAGAGACCAACAAGTGCGTAATCTGTGATTCTCTCCCAACGATCATCACCGGAAGAGATCAAACGTCGAACCGGACGAATTGCACTTGCAAGTAGAGCGGGCGCAAAGAAGATAATCATGACGCCAGCAACAGTAAGAACCTCTTCGCGAGTGAAGATATTTCCACTTACAGTTATTCCGATCGCATAAACAGCAGCGGCAAAGAATCCTGCCATCGCATCAAGTGTTCCCAAGAGAGCGATCGCGATAACAATCCATATTGCTGGGGGAAGCGCTTGGCGGTCAACATCAATGAGTGCCCAAATTCCAAGAACTATTGCGATTGGATGGGTAAGCAGCGAAAGTGAGCCAAACATGGCGCGTAGATAACTGCCATCACCGATCGTGCGCGCAGCAAGGGGCGAGAATGATGAAATCGATTCTGCACCGTTGCGCCACGATTTATCTACGGATTGCGTTCCTTTATGTCTCCAGGTGCGTGAGCGATCTCCCCAACTCGTTGAGCGCTTGATGAGTGCAAGACCACCAGCTCCAACCGAGGCAAGATCTTCCGAATCATCGGACTCTTCAAAATCATCCCGTGACTTGTCATCATTTGGAGCAGAATGGTCGTCAGAATTCGAATTCTTGTTATTTGACGCTGCTTTTCCGGCTGCCAGAGCACCGAGTAGAGCAAATGCTGCAACTTGAGTTGATTGCGTATCTTCAGGATTATCAAGCGGATTATATGGCTGCATAAATCCTTCGGTGGCGTCAACGACATCAGGACATTTGTTGTCCCATTTGATCTCACCCATCAAGTTCTTACAGAAGAGAATAGTCTTTTCACTAACAATTCCTGCATCATCAGATACTTCAATCTGAATTTGATGAAAGCCAGGTGGTGTCTCACCTGGAATCTGAATGTCGAGTTCTTCGGCTTCACTCTGTGTAATACGATCAATAATTACTGTGTCCTTACCCCAGCTAGGCAACACTGAAATCTGCGTGATGAGAATAAGTGCTAGGAATAACTTCTTGATCATGGACGTTCTCCGCTCTTGATGGTGACTTTAACTTTCTGTCCTGGCTTGAGATTTTGTACACCGATCTTTGT
>JAIXYD010000104.1 GCA_027490415.1 Streptomycetaceae bacterium | reverse complement strand
TCGGCATAACTTTCGAGTTGCTTGGCGATTCCATCAATTTGGCGCTGCGCAACGGTCTTGCCCTTCTTTGCCAACGTATCGATCGTCGAAACCCAACTTAAGTGCGCCTTATCTACAGCTAGCAAACGCTTGGCGATGTTGTCGAAGTCTTCCGCACTTTCTTTAGGCATCATCTCGAATACTTGGCGAATATCAGCAGGCGGCGAGGTGAGAACGTTGAAGGAGATGTGCGATTCAAAAGAGTCGTGGAGCTGAAGGCTTGAAGTCAGGCGCTCCTGCATCACAGATTTAGCTACACGATCAATCTCATCAATAGGTTCGAGTTTTTCAAGCTCAACAAGGGTTGCGCGGGTGAGGTCTGCTTCGACTGCTCGCCCCGCAATCGAAAAGTCATCAAGTTGATCATTGAGATCAGTGATTCCCAAATAGGTAGAAGACATTGGGCTCAAGCGAGCCGACTTTTCTACGTATGAATCTGAGAGAGCAAAAATTGGCGAGCGATGTGTAGTCATTGCGCGATCTTATATTTAAAGCATAAAAAAAGTAAGGGTGAGCGCTTTCGCGCCCACCCTTACTTCTAATTGATTTAGAAGTGCAGCAGATTAGTGATCTGCAGCCATTCCTTCTGCATGTGACTTCATGCGTGCAATCTTGAGGATTGTGAGACCGAATACGCACTTCGCCAAAACGTCTGCGATTGTGTATCCAACCTGAACACCAACGAATCCGTTCGCTGATGGGTCTCCAGCTCCCATTCCAAGAATGTAAGCAATTGGGTAAACGCCCCATGTCGCGATGAGAAGAAGGCGCAGATTCTTTACAGTTGCTGCAACTCCCGCTGGCTGACGATCAAGAGACTTGGTGAGCTCTACGAATAGGACGTAGAGAATGTAGAGGAATGGAAGTGTTGAAAGAACACCGTATAGAACCTGTGTGTTCTGATCAGTTGAGATTTCACCTGGGTATCCAAGTGCGATCATTGCAGCTGATGCTGGAACAAGGCGCATGATGAGTGACTTTGAAACTTCCTTTGCAAGAGCTAGTACTGCAATTACTTCAACAAGAAGTAGTGGCACAGTAAGTAGCCAGTCAACGTAGCGGTATGCCTCGTTGAATGATCCTGGAGCACCTGAAAGATCTACCTTGGTGCCATCTGATGCTTCGCTGAATGAGTTGAAAATTCTCCAGTAGTGGTAGCCAGCAATGAATGTAACCATTGATGACATTACGAGAGCATTGCGGTACTTAGGTAGAACGCGTGCCTGTGCGACGAGTGTGTACACCGTGCAAGCAAGCATAGAAACAAGTCCGAACGAGAATACGTTGTAGACGAGGTTCCATTGATCTTGGTTTAGATTTACCATCTAAAACAACCTCCGTGGGTGTTTTGTTGATATCAGCGGACCGGGCGGCCCGTGAAATCGATGTTGCGGTGCCGTCCTCGAGGAACCTCACCGTTAGTCGATAAGTAAGAGTGTGATCCTTTCGCGAGCAATTTGCACCTATAAACGAGGGCTTTTTTCTAGAATTTCTAGACTTTTTTTCTATAACACGCTCAAATCTCGAGCTATCGCCTGCCCGTGCCTACCCATGCCTGCCAGTCGCCTGCCAGTCGCCTGACCAGGACATGACCAAACTGCATGACCACCGCATCAGCTCACCAGACCATCTACTGTTGAGGCCATGGGCGCACCCGTAGAACTTCCCGTTGAGAAGAATCCAATCGATCCGCCCAAATTGCGTGGATGGTTTCACTTAGGGGCGACACCGGTAGTCATCATCGCCTCTCTCGTTCTCTTCATTCTGAGTAAAGAGTCTCTCAAATTCGCCGTAGCTCTCTATTCGATAACGGCCATTACTCTCTTTAGCGTTTCGGCCATTTATCACCGAGTCCCGTGGTCGCCTGCAAAAAAGAAAATCTGGCGCAGGTGGGATCACGCAAATATCAACCTGCTGATCGCTGGCTCCTACACCCCTTTTGCAGTGACCTTGCTTGAAGGGCGAGACCGAACGATCTGTTTAAGCGTTGTCTGGATCGGTGCACTTCTCGGCGTTGCGATGCGAATATTTTGGCTTGGTGCACCGCGCTGGCTCTATGTCATCAACTACTTAGCCCTTGGCTGGGTTGCAGTTTTCTACACGCCGCAACTCTATAAAGAGGGCGGCTTGTGGGTGCTCATTCCAATCCTTATTGGCGGCTTGCTCTATTCAGTCGGTGCGATTTTCTACGCCCTTAAAAAGCCAGGCAATAACGCCAAGTACTTCGGTTTCCATGAGCTCTTTCATATCTTTGTTCTGGCTGCCTGGATCTCGCAGTACCTAGCAATCTCCTTCGCTATCTACCGCGATTAACCCCATCTGGTGCTTCTTTTCGCGCCTAGAGATCACCCTGCCTCACTTTTGGAGAACTCGGTCGGTGCCCTAATCTATGGCCATGGCAAATGAAAAAGGCACCTTTCTCAACTGGGTAGGTTTCAAAGAAGGCGAAACAACAACACAGAACTCTGTTGATCGTATTCGCGAACTTGAAGCGCAGTTATCTGACCTGCGCTCGCGCCGTGACATCACTTCATTAAGCAAGGAAGAATTTGAAATCCTGGCTACAGAGACAGCCATGACTATGATCAAATCTGCACAAGCTCGCGAGCAGAAAGCATTCTCATCTTCTGAACGTCTTGTCAGCGAAGCTAGCAAGACTGCCCGCGAAACTCTCGAGGCAGCCGAAAACAAAGCACGCGCACTTTTATCTGGTGCAGAATCTCGTGGCCGCAAATACATAACCACCGCAGAGAGCGAAGCCCAGGAGATTATTTCTCAAGCTACTGCAGATGCAGAGGCGCTCTTCGAAGAGAAGCGTCGCGAAGTTACAGCGCTTGCTCTTGCTGCACGTCGCGAAGGCGAGCGAATGATCTCTGAGGCACAAAGTGAAGTTATTGAATACCGCCAGTGGTTAAGCCAGGTTATGTCAGAGGCAGAGCGACTCAATCGCATCCAAACCCAATCATTGCAAGCTGCAGAGACCGCAATTGCGCAGGGTCGTTCTAGTCTTGAAACCGCTTTTGCTCGCCTCAATGATTTACAGAAGAAGGTAAGCGAGAACTTATCAACTGATGGTGGATTGCTCCCGCAAGTACCAAAGAAGGTTGTAAGCCAACGGACTAAGCCAGCACTTGAAGCGCCCGCAAAGAAGAGCGCAGCGAAGAAGAGTGCAAAGAAAACTCCAGCTAAGCGTCGTTAATTCTTATGGCTACCAAGCGCGGTATCCAATACATCCCTGCCATTGATGGATTGCGTGCGATTGCAGTCACTGCAGTAATTTTTTATCACTTAGGTTTTACATGGATTCCCGGAGGATTCCTCGGCGTCGATCTCTTCTTTGTTATCTCAGGATATGTAATCACTCGATTGTTGCTTGATTCAATTGCACGAAGTGGTGGTTTAGATCTTCGAGGGTTCTACAAAGCGCGCGCGCGACGCTTGCTTCCCCCGCTAGTTTTCATGATTGTAGTAACGGCCTTTTACATCAGTATTTGGGCTCAAGATTCAGTCAAAAGATTCCTTACGGATACTCCTTTCTCGCTGACTGGGGCCATGAATTGGTGGCTTGTCTTTAAGCAACAGGATTACTTTGAAGCGATCGGGCGACCACCACTACTGCAGCACACCTGGTCACTAGCGGTTGAATCTCAGTTCTACCTCATCTGGCCAGTGCTACTTCTCCTTATTCTTAAGCGTTTTGGAAAGAATGTAATTCCAATTGCCGCACTAGCGATCGCGCTTTTCTCAGGCATCGCCCTGTTCTTGGTCTCCCTGCGACTCGATGCATCAAGCTCAGTGAGCCACGTCTACTTTGGAACAGATACTCATAGCATCGGCCTCTTCCTTGGAGCCGCACTTGCGGTGAGCTGGATTCCACAAAATTTCAAGAGCGAAGTCAGTAACAAGGCGCAGAACTTTATTGATTTCATCGGTGTCTTTGGATTAGTTGGAATCCTTGGTTCATTTCTTCTTATTGATGCAAGCTCTCCCACCGCTTACAAAATTGCGTTTCCTTTGGCAGCAATTTTTGGCGCGGCGATCATCACCTCAATCGTTCATCCCGCTTCTCGCTTTGCACCAATTTTGCAGAACCGCGTGCTGCTGTGGATTGGTGAGAGGTCGTATGCAATCTATTTGTGGCACTGGGTTGTTTTTCAGATTACGCGTCCTCGCGTAGATATCGACGGTCAAGATTGGGCACTGATCGCACTCCGCATTCTGGTTGTGCTTGCACTTGCCGATATTTCACTGAAACTAGTTGAGTTACCAATTCGAAGTGGCAAAGTTGAATACTGGTTCAAGGGGATGAAATACCGAACAGCTTCCGTGCGCAAACGTCAGAAGATTGCAGTGATCTCTGTAATCTCAGTGCTCGTTCTCTCGCTCACTGCGCTTTCCTCCGTTGCGGTAGTTTCAAGCAATCGAGCAGCTCAAGAATTCCAAGAGTCACTACAGAGTGAACCTGAGTTCACTCCACCGGCATCCGAGGCTACAGATCCTGCAGATCGGGCAGAGATGATTTGGCTGACTGGAGATTCAGTAATTCTTGGTATCCGTAACACCCTCGCCGAGATTCGCCCACTCCTCGTTGTGAATGCTCGAGTAGGCCGTGCAGCCCCTGAGCTCCTGCAGGAGATGACGCGGGACCTGGAAAAAGCTGCTGGATCTACTGTTGTCATGGATTTAGGAAATAACGATCTGCTCACTGAAGAGACCGTTCGAGATATCTTTGAGCTAGTTAAAGAGAGCCCAAAAGTTGTCGTTGTAAATACAGCTGTACCTAGAACTTATCGCGATGCAAATAATGAGCTCATTTCAAATCTTGCAGCTCAGTACCCGAATGTCAGAGTTGTTGATTGGAATGCAATCTC
>JAIXYD010000190.1 GCA_027490415.1 Streptomycetaceae bacterium | reverse complement strand
CCATCAATGAGCTGAGCGATGGTTCCTACGAATGCAAAGAGAATCCAGTTCATAGGAGAATCTTAAGGATCTTCTCCACGCTCTCATCGATTGGCGCGGTGCCATCGATCACCAAATCAGGATGTGATGGGCGCTCATAATCTTGACCAACGCCAGTGAAGTTAGGTATTTCGCCTGCAGCTGATTTCTTATAAAGGCCCTTAGGGTCGCGTGCACGGCAGATATCTACAGGTGTATCAACGAAAATCTCCAAGAACTCACCATCTTCGAAGATGCTCTTCGCTCGTTGGCGGTCAACTTCAAATGGGCTCACAAGAGCTGAAATGACAATGAGTCCTGAATCAACCATAAGTTTTGCAACTTCGGATACGCGTCGAACATTTTCGGCACGGTCTTCAGGTGTGAATCCAAGATCCATATTGAGACCAAGACGCAAGTTGTCACCATCGAGAACATAAGCATGTGCACCTTGAGCGAAGAGTCTCTTCTCGAGAGCGTTAGCAATTGTGGATTTTCCAGAACCAGATAGACCAGTAAGCCATACAACGCGAGCCTTCTGGTTCTTCTGTGCGCTTCTCTGCACTTTATCTACTTCATAATCCTGATGAGTTACGTTAGATGAACGCCGCAGAGAGTGGCGAATCATTCCTGCGCCAACTGTCTTTAGGGTAAGGCGATCAACGAGAATAAAGTTTCCGAATTCACGATCATCGCTATATGGACGCATGACTAGCGGAATATCAGATGCAATCTCAACATCGCCAATCTCATTCATCTTCAAAGCATCTGAAGAGATGTGCTCACCAGTATTGACATCGATCTTGTGACGAATCTTGGTGATAATTGCGGGAGTAGTTGATGGCCCGCTAATCATGAGATATGAACGGCTATGGATCAATGGATCTTCATTGAGCCAGACCACATGTGCGGCAAAGCGATCCGCAGAAACAAGATCATCTTTCGAGGCCGCGATGACATCCCCGCGCGTTGCATCTACTTCAGGTGTGAGAACAAGCGTTACTGCATCGTCGGTGTCAGCTTTTTTGATTTCGTTTTCGAAGGTGACGATCGATGAGATGGTTGCTTTTTGATTACTTGGAAAAATTGTGACTTCTTCGCCTTGCGAGAACGTGCCACGTCGAACCGTGCCAGATACCCCGCGAAAGTTTTCGGCGCGAGCAATCATCTGTACGCGCATCATGCCACTGGCAGATGGATCCTTTGGCTTTACCCAACCCTGAATAGCATCTTGCAAAGTTTGGCCGCTGTACCAAGGCATATTGGTGCTTGGATAAACAACGTTATCTCCAGCTAGTGCGCTCAGTGGAATGATGTGAATATCTCTGACTTCAAGGCGTTCGACAGCACGCAGAATATCGGCTGATATCGAGTCGAAAACTTCTTGCTTGTAATCCATCGCATCTAACTTATTGATAGCGATGATTACGCGAGAGACACCCATTAACGAGCAGATAGTGAGGTGGCGAAGTGTCTGTGTACGCACACCTTTCATTGCATCGATCAGTACTAATCCAATATCGGCGCGAGATGCAGCAACAACCATATTTCTCGTGTACTGCTCATGGCCCGGTGCATCACTTATGATTAATCGTTTGCCATCAAGAAGAGTCATCGAGCGATAGGCCACATCGATAGTGATTCCCTGTTCGCGCTCAGCCTCTAGACCATCAGTAAGTAAGCTGAAATCAATCTCGCCAGCAGGAATTGTGGAACCACTGCGGCGGACTTTACGAGCTGCACCAATCGTGTCGTGCGGGATGCTATCTGTTTCAACAAGAAGGCGACCGATGAGTGTGCTCTTGCCATCATCAACGCTCCCACAGGTGAGAAGTCGAACAATTGCCCCTGCCACTAGAAGTAACCTTCCGTCTTCTTCTTCTCCATCGACTCTTCGTTCTCGCCATCCATCAAACGTGTTGCACGTTCGCTGAGCTTGACCTGCAGTACCTCTTCAACCACTTCTTCGATAGTTGTCGCAGTTGATTCGACACCTGCAGTGATTGGATAACAACCGAGTGTGCGGAATCGGATGAGTTTCATCTCAGGGGTTTCGCCATCCCGCAATTGGTAGCGTTCATCATCAACCATAATTAATTGGTCTCCGCGATGAACTACTGGACGCTCTTTTGCAAAATAAAGCGGATTCACTTCAATATTCTCTTGAAGGATGTAATGCCAAATGTCGGCTTCGGTCCAATCTGAGATTGGGAAGACGCGCATAGTCTGCTCTGGTGCAAGACGAGTGTTGTAAGTGCGCCACAGCTCTGGGCGTTGTTCACGTGGGTTCCAGCGATGTCCAGGATCACGCACGCTAAAAATTCGCTCTTTTGCACGGCTCTTCTCTTCATCGCGGCGAGATCCACCGATTGCAGCGTCAAAACCATGCATATCTAGCGCTTGGCGAAGTGCGACAGTCTTCATTACCCGGATGTATTCCGAAGTATTGGCATTGAAAGGGTTAATGCCTGACTGCACACCTTCTTGATTCGTATGCACGATTAACTGTGAGTTTGTCTCTGCAGCAATGCGGTCTCTAAAAGTGATCATCTCCTTAAATTTCCATGTTGTATCAACGTGCAAAAGTGGAAACGGAATAGGAGATGGGTAGAAAGCTTTGCGCGCTAAGTGCAATAAAACAGATGAGTCTTTGCCGATTGAGTACATCAACACAGGCTTCTTAAAGCCCATCGCTGTCTCTCGAAAAATCTCAATAGATTCGTTCTCAAGTTCTTTAAGAATTGCGGCAACCTTGCTCATGCGTTCACCGCCTTAAACTCGTAATCCTGATGTGACTTGTTGATTTTTG
>JAIXYD010000095.1 GCA_027490415.1 Streptomycetaceae bacterium | reverse complement strand
TGGAGCTCATGGATGCAGTAGATGCATTCATCCCACAGCCAGAGCGTGAAGTTGATAAGCCATTCCTTATGCCAGTTGAAGACGTTTTCACAATCACAGGTCGTGGAACAGTTATCACCGGTCGTATTGAGCGCGGCATCGTAAAGGTCAACGAAGAAGTTGAAATCGTTGGTATCCGCTCAGAGGCACAGAAGACAACTGTTACAGGTGTCGAAATGTTCCGTAAGTTGCTCGACGAAGGTCAGGCTGGCGAGAACGTCGGTCTTCTTCTTCGTGGACTAAAGCGTGAAGATGTAGAGCGTGGACAGGTTGTCTGCAAGCCAGGCTCAATCACACCTCACACAGAGTTCAACGCATCTGCATACATCCTTTCAAAGGATGAAGGCGGACGTCACACTCCATTCTTCAACAACTACCGTCCACAGTTCTACTTCCGTACAACTGACGTGACCGGCGTTGTAACACTTCCTTCAGGTACCGAAATGGTTATGCCTGGCGATAACACTGAGATGGCAGTAACTCTCATCCAGCCAATCGCTATGGAAGAAGGTCTTCGCTTCGCTATCCGCGAAGGTGGCCGCACAGTAGGTGCAGGTCGCGTTACAAAGATCACCAAGTAGTAAATAAGTAAAAACTTGTAAAGGGGCGGTGGCCTAAAAAACCACCGCCACTTAACAAGAAATAGAAGTACAGCTTGAAAACTAAAAATTGCAAACGAGATTATTAGCGCAGTAAGAAACGAAAGAGGAGAACGACATGGCGGGACAAAAGATCCGCATTCGACTCAAGGCCTATGACCATGAGGTGATTGACTCATCAGCGAAGAAGATCGTTGAGACAGTCGAGCGCACAGGTGCAACGGTCGCGGGTCCAGTGCCGCTACCAACAGAGAAGAACACGTATTGCGTGATTCGCTCTCCTCACAAATATAAGGACAGCCGCGAGCACTTCGAGATGCGCACACATAAGCGCCTCATCGACATCATCGATCCAACTCCTAAGACAGTGGATTCATTGATGCGCCTCGACTTGCCAGCTGGCGTCGACATCGAGATCAAGCTCTAAGGAAAGGACGAAAACAATGACAAAAGTAACTCAGTCGTACGGCTCGTCCATCAAGGGCGTGCTCGGTACAAAGCTTGGAATGACTCAGGTCTTTGATGCAAACAACAAGATGATCCCTGTAACAGTTGTTTCAGTTGATTCATGTGTTGTTTCTCAGATCCGCACCGTCGAGAAGGATGGCTATGCAGCTGTTCAGATCGCATACGGCGCGATTGATCCAAAGAAGGTTACAAAGCCTCTCGCTGGTCATTTCGCAAAACAAGGTGTGACACCACGTCGCCACGTTGCAGAACTTCGCACACTCTCAGCCGATAGCTACACAGTCGGACAAGAGCTTGGCGCGTCAGTCTTTGAAGCAGGCGAAATCGTTGATGCAACAGGAACAAGCACCGGTAAGGGAACCGCAGGCGTTATGAAGCGTCACGGCTTCGGCGGTCTCGGTTCTTCACACGGTGTTGATCGTAAGCACCGTATGCCAGGTTCAATCGGCGCTTGCTCTACACCAGGTCGCGTATTCAAGGGAATGCGCATGTCAGGTCGTATGGGTGTTGAGAAAGTAACAACTCAGAACCTTGTTGTTCAGGCAGTAGATGCAGAGAAGAACTTGTTGCTCATCAAGGGATCAGTCCCTGGTACAGATGGCGGCCTTGTCTTTATCCGTTCCGCGGCGAAAAAAGCACTTGTAGAAGTAGTTGAAACGGTAGGTGCATAACCATGGCGCTAACAGTTGAAGTCAAAAACGCAGAAGGAAAGAAAGTTGGAAGCGTTGATCTTCCATCAGAAATCTTTGATGCGCAGACAAATATTCCTTTGATTCACCAGGTAGTTACAGCACAACTTGCTGCAGCTCGCCAGGGAACTCAGAAGGCAAAGAACCGCGGAGAAACAAGCGGTTCAGGTAAGAAGCCTTTCAAGCAGAAGGGAACAGGTCGTGCTCGTCAGGGTTCTGTCCGTGCTCCTCTTCAGCGTGGTGGCGGTGCAGCTCATGCTGTTCGTCCACGTGATTACGCACAGCGCACACCAAAGAAGATGATCGCAGCAGCACTTCGCGGCGTTCTCTCTGATCGTGCACGCAACGAGCGCATCCACGTGATCGACTCTGTAACAGGAGCTCCATCAACAAAGGCAGCTCTTGCTGCGGTTCGTCAGTTCTCTGATCGCCGCCATCTCTTGGTTGTAATTTCACGTACAGAAGATGCAGCATGGCGCTCTCTTCGTAACGCTGAGAACCTCCACCTACTAGTTCCAGATCAGTTAAATGCTTATGACCTCTTGAAGAGTGATGATGTTGTCTTTTCTGAGACAGCAATCAATGACTTCCTCAAGGCTCGCGCAGCCGGCCCTGCAGGTAAGGGTGCAAAGTCAGTAGCACGCGAGAGTGAGGTATCAGCATGAAAGATCATCGCGACGTACTAGTAGCTCCAGTAGTTTCTGAAAAGAGCTACGGACTACTTGATGAGAACAAGTACACATTCATTGTTGCACCAGATGCTAACAAGACCGAGATCAAGATCGCGGTTGAGAAGGTATTTGGCGTCAAGGTTCTCTCTGTTAACACAATGAACCGTCAAGGAAAGAATAAGCGCACACGTTTTGGTGATGGAAAGCGCAAAGACACAAAGCGAGCAATCGTTCATGTGGCCGCTGGCGACCGTATCGACATCTTTGGAGGCCCAGTTTCGTAAGGGCGACCTTACTAATTGGGACTTCTAGAAAAGGATCATCATGGCACTTCGTAAATTAAAGCCAACCACACCGGGCCAACGCGGCGCGAGCGTTCCAGATTTTGCTGAGATCACTCGTACAACACCTGAGAAGTCATTGGTTCGTCCACTGCACTCAAAGGGTGGACGTAACAACGCAGGTCGCATCACAGTTCGTCACCAAGGTGGCGGACACAAGCGTGCATACCGCGTTATCGATTTCACTCGTAACGATAAGGATGGCGTACCAGCAAAGGTCGCTCATATCGAATACGACCCAAACCGCACAGCGCGTATCGCTCTTCTTCACTACGCAGATGGAGAGAAGCGTTACATCATCGCTCCAGTAAATCTTGAGCAAGGTGCAACAGTTGAGAACGGTCCAAAGGCCGATATCAAACCTGGAAACAACTTGCCTCTACGTAACATCCCAGTAGGAACTGTTGTTCACGCAATCGAACTTCGCCCAGGTGGCGGAGCGAAGATCGCTCGTTCAGCAGGTGCATCAGTTCAGCTTGTTGCAAAGGAAGGCCCACTAGCTCAGCTACGTATGCCTTCAGGAGAAATCCGCAACGTAGATATTCGTTGCCGCGCAACTGTTGGTGAAGTTGGAAACGCAGAACAGTCCAACATCAACTACGGAAAAGCTGGTCGTATGCGCTGGAAGGGCAAGCGCCCATCAGTTCGTGGTGTTGTTATGAACCCAGTCGATCACCCACACGGTGGTGGTGAAGGTAAGACCTCTGGTGGACGTCACCCAGTGACTCCATGGGGTAAGCCAGAAGCACGTACCCGTAAGAAGAAAGCATCAGATTCAATGATCATCCGTCGTCGTAAGTCGAATAAGAAGCGGTAGGAGCCCTTATGCCACGTAGTCTCAAGAAGGGTCCATTCGTTGATGGGCATCTGATCAAAAAGGTCGATGCACAAAACGATGCCAATACAAAGAACGTGATCAAGACCTGGTCACGTCGTTCGATGATCATTCCTTCAATGATCGGACACACGATTGCTGTTCACGACGGACGCAAGCATGTTCCGGTATTTGTAACCGATGCAATGATCGGACACAAACTAGGTGAATTCGCACCAACACGTACATTCCGTGGACACGTCAAAGATGATCGGAGAGCAACTCGTGCCTAATACACAAGATGCAACTGTTGCTAAAGCAGTTCTGCGCGACATCCGCCACACACCACAGAAGGCTCGACGCGTAATCGACCTCATCCGTGGACAGCGTGCAGATGAAGCTCTATCAATTTTGAAGTTTGCACCACAATCAGCAGGCGCTGATCTGTACACACTTCTTAACTCTGCAGTTGCTAACGCAAAGCAGAAGAACCCTGCAATCCGCGATGCTTCAGAGCTTTGGGTTGTTGAGGCACTCGTTGACGAAGGTCGCACAATGAAGCGCTTCCGTCCACGTGCTCAGGGCCGCGGATTCCGTATCTTGAAGCGTTCAAGTCACATCACAGTAACTGTGAGTGATGTGAAGGAGACTTCAAAGTCAGTATCACGCACATCAACAAAGGTTCAGACACGTAATCCAAAGCGTGCTGAAGATTCAGCGAAGGGAGCGACCAAGTAATGGGTCAAAAAGTTAACCCACACGGGTTCCGCCTTGGCATCACAACTGAATTCAAATCACGTTGGTATGCGGATAAGTTGTACAAGGATTATGTGAAGGAAGATGTTGAAATCCGTCGCATGATGCAGAAGGGTATGGAGCGCGCAGGCGTTTCACGTATCGAAATCGAGCGCACACGTGATCGTGTACGTATCGACCTTCATACAGCTCGTCCAGGAATCGTTATCGGTCGCCGCGGACAAGAAGCAGACATCCTTCGCCAGAAGCTTGAAAAGCTCACCGGCAAGCAAGTACAGCTCAATATTCTTGAAGTTAAGAACCCAGAGATTGACGCACAGCTTGTTGCACAAGGAATCGCTGAGCAGTTAGCTGCTCGTGTTTCATTCCGTCGCGCAATGAAGAAGTCAATGCAGTCAGCGATGAAGGCCGGAGCACAGGGCATTCGTGTTCAGTGCGGTGGTCGTCTTGGTGGCGCAGAAATGTCTCGTTCAGAGTTTTACCGTGAAGGTCGCGTTCCATTGCACACACTTCGCGCTGATATTGATTACGGCTTCTACGAAGCTGCAACAACATTCGGTCGCTTGGGTGTAAAGGTCTGGATCTACAAGGGTGAAGTTATTGGTTCACGTGCAGAGCGTGCTGAAAAGGCACTTGCTGAAGCGCGTGCACCAAAGCCAGAGCGTCGCGGACCACGTACACCACGTGCACCACGCGCTGAAGTAACAACAACACAGGCAGCACCAGTAACAACTGATGCGCCAGCAGCAGCAACTGAAGGAGGCGAGGCGTAAATGTTAATTCCACGTCGCGTAAAGCACCGCAAGCAGCATCACCCATCCCGTTCAGGGCGTTCAAAGGGTGGAACAGCTGTGGCATTTGGTGACTTCGGTATCCAAGCTCTAGAGCCTGCATACGTTACTAACCGTCAGATTGAGGCAGC
>JAIXYD010000138.1 GCA_027490415.1 Streptomycetaceae bacterium | reverse complement strand
GTTCTACGAGCGCAAAGAAGTAAAGGATCTTCTTGCCTATCTTCGCGTACTTGCAAATCTTGAAGACGAGATATCTCTGCGCCGTATTATTAACATTCCTAAGCGCGGGATCGGTGATCGCGCTCTAGAAGAAGTTGATCGCTTCGCTGCTCTACAAGGCATTACGTTTTGGCAAGGGCTTAACCGATGCGCAGACGCTCAAGAAGTTCCCTCACGGGCTGCGGGATCAATTCTGCAATTTGTATCAATGATGAGCGCGTTAGCGGTATTGGTAGAGGCGAAGACAAAGCCCTCAGTGATCATCGAAGCGATTCTTGAACAGTCAGGTTTATTGGCAGAACTTGAAGCAAGCTCTGATCCGCAAGATGAAGTTCGAGTGGAGAACTTGAAAGAGTTGGTTGCCGTTGCAATGGAGTATGAGGAGCGCCCATTTGAAGCGTTAGCAGAAGATGAGGAGATTTCACTCTCGGGCTTCCTCGAAAAAGTTGCACTCGTTGCAGATGCGGATGAAATTCCTGATGGAGAAGATCATGGCGGTGTTGTCACACTCATGACTCTGCACACAGCAAAAGGTCTTGAATTTCCCACAGTATTTCTTACTGGTATGGAAGATGGAATATTCCCGCACTCGCGAACATTCGATGATAAAGATGAGATTGAAGAAGAGCGCCGTCTTGCATACGTCGGCCTTACTCGCGCAGAAGAACGTCTCTACATTTCTCGCGCCGAATATCGATCTTCGTGGGGTGCGCCAAATTACAATCCACCATCACGATTCCTTGATGAAATTCCAGAAGATTTGATTCAGTGGCGTAATGAAGGACGTTCCACATTTTCTCCCGCTACTTCAGTTCGCACATCGCGTGTGGCATCTGCTCCACCTCCTCGCGCAACCGGAAAGAAGAGCAGTGCAATGGTCTTAACTGTTGGTGAGCGTGTGTCACATGACACATTTGGTCTTGGCACCGTTGTTGCCGTAGCGGGCGAGGGCGATAAGTCCGAAGCCACCATCGACTTCGGAGATTATGGCCAGAAGCGCCTTCTTCTTCGCTACGCGCCGGTCGAGAAGCTCTAGCGCGGGCTCTAAGATGGGCACAGTGAAATTTGCGCACACACAAGCGCCCATCAATGAAGGAGCGATCTAGTGGATCTCTTTGAATATCAGGCACGCGATCTCTTTGAAAAACATGGAGTCCCAGTTCTTGCTGGCGCAGTTGCAACAACTGCAGAGCAGGCCTTTGCTGCCGCATCAAAGATGGGTGGACGCGTTGTTGTTAAAGCACAAGTAAAAGTTGGAGGACGCGGTAAGGCAGGAGGAGTAAAGGTTGCCGAAAATGCAGAGGAAGCGCGCGATAAAGCTGCTGCAATCCTCGGAATGGATATTAAGGGTCACACAGTTCATCAAGTGATGATCGCCCAAGCTGCACCGATTGAATCTGAGTATTACTTAGCAATCTTGCTCGATCGCTCGAACCGCACATTCCTCGTTATGGCATCAGTTGCCGGCGGTATGGACATTGAAGAAGTTGCAAAGACAGCGCCAGAAAAACTTGCAAAGGTTCCGGTCTCAGCAGTTGATGGCATCTCACTTGCAAAGGCGAAAGAGATTGTTGCCCAAGCAGCTTTCCCAGCAGATGTTGCTGATCAAGTTGCTGATGTTTTGGTAAAGCTGTGGGAGACATTCTCATCTGAGGATGCAACTCTGGTTGAGGTCAACCCACTTGTAAAGACAAGTGATGGAAAAGTAGTTGCACTCGATGGAAAAGTTTCACTTGATGAGAATGCAGAGTTCCGTCAACCAGATCATGAAGCACTCGTTGATCACAGTGCAACAAATCCACTTGAGGCGCTAGCAAAAGAGAAGGGCCTCAATTACGTCAAACTTGAAGGCCAGGTCGGAATCATCGGAAACGGCGCTGGACTTGTGATGAGCACACTTGATGTCGTCGCTTACGCTGGCGAGAAATTTGGCGGAATGCGCCCAGCTAACTTCCTTGATATTGGAGGAGGAGCTTCTGCACAAGTAATGGCAGATGGACTTTCGATCATTCTCGGAGATAAAGATGTGAAGAGCGTCTTTGTTAACGTATTCGGAGGCATCACTGCATGCGATGCTGTTGCTAACGGGATCGTGGCTGCCCTTGAAACACTTGGCGCTACCGCGACAAAGCCAATCGTCGTACGCCTTGATGGAAATAACGTCGAAGAAGGACGAGCAATTTTAAATGCTGCAAACCACCCACTGGTAGAGCAGCTCGACACAATGGATGGAGCAGCATCACGCGCTGCAGAATTGGCGGCGAAGTAAATGGCAATTTTCATTAATGATGCAAGCAAAGTAATCGTTCAAGGCATGACGGGATCTGAGGGCACCAAGCACACCCGTCGTATGCTCGCTTCAGGTACTGCAGTTGTCGGTGGAGTTACACCGGGCAAAGGTGGGCAGAGCGTTGATATCGACGGTCATAACCTCCCTGTATTTAATACTGTGGCAGAGGCGATGGCGGCAACCGGTGCGAATACATCAGTGGTCTTCGTTCCACCAAAGTTTGCAAAGGCAGCTGTGATCGATGCGATCGATGCAAAGATGCCACTAGTTGTTGTTATTACAGAGGGCATCCCTGTTCATGATTCAGCATTTTTCTACACATATGCGAAGGAAAAAGGCGGCACTCAGATAATTGGTCCAAACTGTCCAGGACTTATTAGCCCAGGAAAATCTAATGTCGGAATCATTCCTGCAAACATCACAGGTGCTGGTCCAATCGGGCTTGTCTCTAAATCAGGAACTCTTACATATCAAATGATGTACGAACTTCGCGATATTGGATTTAGTACAGCAGTTGGAATCGGTGGAGATCCAGTAATTGGTACCACTCATATCGATTGCCTTCGTGCCTTCCAGGATGATCCAGAGACGAAAGCGATTGTAATGATCGGTGAAATCGGGGGAGATGCAGAAGAGCGCGCTGCAGCATTTATTGCAGAGTATGTAACAAAGCCTGTTGTTGGTTACGTTGCAGGCTTCACAGCTCCAGAAGGAAAGACCATGGGACATGCAGGTGCAATCGTCTCTGGTTCTTCTGGTACAGCGATCGCGAAGAAAGATGCACTTGAAGCAGCTGGAGTTAAGGTAGGTCAAACACCAAGTGAAACTGCGCGCTTTATGCGCGCCATACTCGGTCGCTAATCTCCAATGTTGCAACGCGTCCTAGGGGTCACGTTTGCACAGTCTCTACGTAGCGCTGCAATCTTTATTCTGCCGCTTGCATTTATTACTCTGATTGCTTGGGCTACTGCCGGCAGCGCTTCAGGAACAACATCAGATCCCATTCGAGCGGCGCTATGGATCTGGCTTGCAGCTCACCATGTTCACTTTGATTTAGCGCTCTCTCCATCCGGGGTTGCGGGGTATCTCTCATATCTTCCCCTCGGCGCACTATTGCTACCTATCGCGGCTCTACGCGCAGGATTTAAGCGCGTTGTTTCAAAACTTGACGGTGATTTTTCAAATCTGACAGGCGTGAGACTTTTCTTTGCACTTTTCTATTCAACTCTCACAGCGTTGGTCGCTCTCTTTTCATCATCGACTGGGGTGAAACCACAATGGTGGATGGCTGCGATCTTTGCCTTC
>JAIXYD010000156.1 GCA_027490415.1 Streptomycetaceae bacterium | reverse complement strand
ACTTGAAGAATTTTGGGTAATGCACGATCCAACATCACTTAATGCACAGGGTGGAGATATTGGAACCCAATATCGAAGCGCAATCTATGCTGCAAGCGATGAGCAACTGGCAACTGCACTGACATCTCGCGATCGCTACCAGGGTGCGCTCTCAGCTGCAGGTCTTGATCAGATCGTCACGGAGATCAAGAGCGCTGCTGGGATGGAATATTTCTTCGCTGAGGAATACCACCAGAAGTATCTAGCAAAGAATCCAAATGGTTATGACTGCCACTCAAGCACGGGCGTAGCTTTCCCGGCCTAGCGCTCGCCCCTTGATATTTACAGAATCTGGCGATACTTTTACAGTCGTTACAGTTTTTGCAGTTTTTTACAGTGACGATCAGGTAGCAACTACGCAGGTGAGCTAGGGGCACATAAGTGGCAGGAATTAAAGAGATCGCGGCCCTGTCTGGGGTATCGATTGCTACCGTCTCGCGCGCCTTACGTGGCCTTCACCATGTAAATCCTGAGACCCGCAAGAAGATCATAGATGCGGCCGAGTCACTTGGTTATCCCATAGATGCTGATGCAAGTAAGTCAACTCCCCATCGAACAAATAGCGTTGGAATTGTCGCGCCATATATTTCCCGGTGGTATTTCGCGCAGGTTATTAGTGGTGCCGAACAAGCACTTCGCGAAGCCGGACTTGATCTCCTTCTTTACAACTTTAGCCAAATGAAAGGTCGCGAGCGACTTTTCCAACATCAACTTCTCAAAGGACGCGTTGACGCCCTCATTGTTATCAGCCTTCCTCCAACAGAAGAAGAGTTTGAATCTATGCTTAGTCTCGGAATTCCAGTTGCATTGGTGGGCATGCATCACAGAGATTGTGCAAGCGTTGCTATTGATGACGTTGCTGCCGCGAGAACTGCAACCCAGCATCTAGTCAATCAAGGACACCGAAATATTGCATTGATGTCCGGCCACCCGGATGATCCATTTAACTTCAGCGTTCCCCAAGATCGTCGTAAAGGTTTTCTGCAAGTCTTAGTTGAAAATGGACTTGAGTGGGATCCAGCTCGCGAAGTTCATGGTGGATTTACTATGCATACCGCCGCTCGCGCGATGGATGATTTATTGGCTCGTCCTAATCGGCCGACCGCAATTTTTTGTGAATCAGATGAAATGGCCTTTGGAGTTATGCAGGCTATCCGCAGACACGGACTTAAATGTCCAGATGACATTTCCATCATTGGTTTTGATGGGCATGAGATGTCAGAATTTTCCGAATTGACGACGATCGAACAACCAGTTCAACTCATGGGCGAGATGGCAGCGTGGTCAATTATGGAGCGAATACGCAAACCTGAGAAAGAACCAAGCTCTTTAGTCGTCCCAACAACACTTGTTGTGCGAAACTCGACAAAACGTCTAGCCACCGAGCATTCTTAGTGGAATACTCGCGATATGAGCAATATCGACATCACGGTGCCGACACTTGCCGAACTCTCTAGTCACCACAGTGAGAAATGGCGTGCATTTCCTCCACATGTAATTCCGCTTCCCGTGGCTGAGATGGATTTTCCGGTCGCTGCCCCTATTCGAGAAATTCTCCACTCGCTGGTCGAAAACTCAGATATGGGTTATCTCGGCTCAATCCCCGAAGTGGGTAATGCTTTTTCTGCTTTCAGCGCCGCACGTTGGAATTGGGCAGTTGATCCTCTGCGTGTGCGAATAGCAACCGATGTAGGAGTCGGGGTCGTTGAAATACTTCGAGTATTTGCAAATCCAGGAGATCGAGTCCTGATTAGTTCACCTGTCTATCAGAATTTCTACACCTGGATGAATGAAACTAAGCTCACATGCGTCGATGTTCCATTTCTTTATCAACAATCAGAAGATGTCTCACATGCTTGGAGTATTGATTGGAAAGGGATTGAAGAGGCATATAACAGCGGTATAAAAGTTCATCTTCTCTGCTCACCGCACAATCCAATTGGACGTGTCTACTCTCGTGAAGAACTCAACAAATTTATTTCTTTAGCCGTCAAATACAACGTCATCATCATTAGCGATGAAATTCACTCTCCACTTGAATACCCAGAGCACCCATTTGTTCCAATACTCAGCCTCGGCAAAGAGGCGCAAGATCACTGCGTTGTTGTAACTGCAGCGAGTAAAGGTTGGAATATTGCAGGGCTTAAGTGCGCAATTATTGTCTCTGGAAATGAGGCGATGCATGAAAAACTTAACCAACTACCGCCCGCACTTCACTATCGCGCTTCACTTTTCGGCGCTTTTGCAACTGCTGTTGCATTTGAGAAAGGCGTACCGTGGCTCGACACTGTTGTTACACAGTTGAACCACAACCGTCATCTCATCTCAAAGTTACTCGCTGAGCATCTGCCAGAAGTCACCTATATTCCGCCGCAACACTCATACCTAGCGTGGCTCAATCTCTCTGCACTCAACCTTGGCAACGAACCATCTACTGTTATTCTTGAAAAGAGCAGCGTTGCGTTGAATCCTGGCCACATTTATGGCGCGCAGTGGGGACAGTTTGCTCGCATGAATTTTGCAACCAGTCCAGAGATTATTACTCAAGCAATCACTCAGATGGCAAAGGGAATCCGTGGCTAATCACTACGATGCGATCGTTGTTGGTGGAGGACATAACGGACTCGTTGCCGCTTCTTATCTAGCCAAAGCTGGAAAGAAAGTAATACTCCTTGAAGGCGCCGATGAACTTGGTGGAGCGACTGCCAGCGT
>JAIXYD010000177.1 GCA_027490415.1 Streptomycetaceae bacterium | reverse complement strand
TCCCCAACGATTAAGTGTTACTTATCCCCAGATTGCTGCATATCAGTTGGCGCACCGTGTACATCGAGTACTGCGGCAGCGTCACTGGCAGCGACGGCGCCACTGGCAGGATCGACTGCATCCTTGCGCGCAGGACTATCGCCCTGCAATTTATCTGTGCGCTGAATCGGTGCCTTTGGCTTGGCATCTTCCTTATAAATCGCTGGAATGGATCCAAGCAAGCCCTTCTGGAAATCCTCAAATGCCTGCAGTACTTCGCGCTTTGTATTCATCACAAATGGACCCATCCATGCAACAGGTTCCTTGATTGGCGCACCGCCAAGAATAAAGAGCTCCAGTTGAGGAGAACGTGACTCTTGATGCTGAGCTGCACGCACAACAATCTCATCACCATCACCGAAGACAGCAAGTTGTCCCATCTGAATTGGTTGTGATTGTCCGCCAACAAATCCATGTCCTGCCATCGCATACACAAGTGCGTTGTAATCACGACGCCATGGAAGACGAAGTTCTGCACCTGCTGCAACGCTTGCGTGAATCAAAGTAATTGGTGTTTGTGTTGATCCGGGACCAACATGTCCATCAAGTTCACCAGCAATAATTCGAATTAACGCACCACCATCGTGTGATGACAACAATGCAACATCATTTGCGCGAACATCCTGATAAGCAGGAGGCGACCACTTCTTGGCAGCAGGCAAGTTAACCCACAACTGGAATCCGTGGAATAAACCACCGCTCATTACCAAACTCTCTGGGGGAGTCTCAATGTGAAGAATTCCACCGCCAGCTGTCATCCACTGTGTATCGCCATTTGAAATTCTTCCGCCACCACCATTTGAATCTTGGTGATCGAAAATTCCATCAATAATGTATGTAACAGTTTCAAAACCACGATGTGGATGCCACGGAGTTCCTTTTGGTTCTCCCGGTGCATATTCAACTTCACCCATCTGATCCAAGTGAATAAATGGATCGAGATCAGCTAAGTCAACGCCAGCGAATGCGCGACGCACCGGAAAGCCTTCACCTTCAAAACCTTGTGGCGCGGTTGTAATGCTCTTTACTCCGCGTGGTTGTGCTCCCGGCGCAGATGAAATGCGTGGAAGAACGGTGATATCGGAAACGGTTACTGCTGGCATTTTTACTCCTTGGCTATGCTCCGAGAGTAATTGAACTTTCAACTACCTGCAACTCCAATTTTCGGACGTCACCGTGCGCGGTCAGAGCAACAGTCCGTGGGTTACAGCGTTTGTTCTACAGAGCCCTACAACTACAGAGCCCTACAACTACAGAGCCCTACAACTACAGAGCCCTAGAACTACAGAGCTTTGAGTGCCGAGACAACCTTTGTAAGGGAAGCCTTCGCATCACCAAAGAGCAACATAGTCTTTGGGTCATAGAGCAATTCGTTCTCGATTCCAGCAAATCCTGGACGCATCGAACGCTTTAGGAAGATGACGTTAGCAGCATTTGAAACTTCCAAGATTGGCATTCCATAAATTGGACATCCAGGAGTTGTCTTTGCTGCAGGATTCACGACATCGTTTGCACCAATAACAATTGCGACATCTGTCTGACCAAATGTTGGATTAACTTCTTCCATCTCCGCTAATTGATCGTACGGCACATTCGCTTCAGCAAGCAAGACGTTCATGTGTCCAGGCATGCGACCTGCAACGGGGTGAATTCCGTATGCAACATCGATGCCCTTTGAAATCATGAGATCTGCGAGTTCGCGAACTGTGTGTTGAGCTTGCGCAACAGCAAGACCAAATCCAGGAACGATCACGACGCGGCGTGCATAGTTAAGCAAGATTGCGACGTCATCAGGCGAACCACTTCGCACTGGACGATCTTCTGCAACACCACTTGTATCTTGTGGCTTTGCTGTAAATGCACCGAAGAGAGTTCCAAAGAGTGAACGTCCCATCGCCTCAGCCATCATGCGCGTCAAGATTGTTCCTGATGCACCAACGAGTGTTCCTGCGATAATCAAGAGTGTTGATTGAAGAACATATCCGCTTGCTGCAACTGTCAGACCTGTAAAAGCGTTAAGGAGTGAGATAACGATAGGAACGTCTGCGCCACCAACAGGTAGCACGAAGAGAATTCCGAAGGCTAGAGAGAGACCAGCAACGACCAAAAGTGGCGTAGTACCTAGCTCTAGGACTACCCAGACAGAAGAACCGAGCACTGCAGCAAGGGTTGCTGCAATAACGAAACGTCCACCTGGAAATACAACAGGACGTGTAGTCATGAGCTCTTGTAGCTTCAAATAAGTCACGATCGAACCGCTGAAAGATACGCAACCAACGACGACTGTAAATACTGTGAAGATCACTTCTGCAGTTGTTGCAGTGTCTCCAAGGCTCAGGTATTCAACGATCGCAACTAGGGCTGCTGCTCCGCCACCGACACCATTAAAGAGTGCGACAAGTTGTGGCATCTGTGTCATCTGAACCTTGCGAGCTGCAGGTACACCGACGATGGTTCCTACAGCAATTGCACCCAAGATCCACCAAAGATTCTTTATCTCTCCATGGAAGAAGACAACTACTGTGGCAACACCAGCACCGAGTGCACCGATGAGGTTTCCGCGACGTGCAGTGCTTGGGTGTGAAAGACCCTTGAGAGCAAGAATAAAGAAGACGCCAGCTGTTAGGCCAATGAGGTCATATACGAAATCGCTCACTTGTCGCCTCCTTTCTTGCCCTTAAACATTTCGAGCATGCGGTCCGTGACAACAAAGCCGCCGATCATGTTAATTGTGGCCAAAATAATTGCGATGACAGAGAGGGTGAGTTCTAGCGTTGTATCTGAATGTGAGCAGACGATGATCGCACCGACCAAAATCACACCGTGAATCGCGTTAGCACCAGACATCAAAGGCGTATGAAGCGTTGAAGAAACTTTAGAGACGACCTCAAATCCGACGAAGACAGAGAGCGTGAAGATTGAAATCACTGCAATAGGTGTCAGTGCATCCATGTTACTTACCTGCCTTTCGATCGACGCCAGCATGTGTGACGGCAGAGCCATCGATAATTTCATCCTCAAAGTTGATATCAAATGAAGTCGCAATACCTTCACTGGCGGGCTTTGTTAGCAGTGTAAGTAGGTTGACGACGTTACGTGAGTACAAGCTTGATGCGTGGAATGGGAGCTGGCTTGGAACATCTTTGCCGCCCCAAATACGTACACCTTTACTTGTTACAACAATCTCACCTGGCTTCGATCCTTCAACATTGCCACCGGTTTCTGCAGCAAGGTCCACGATCACTGTGCCTTCTTCCATTGCATCAACCATCGCCGCTGTCATCAATCGTGGCGCAGTACGGCCCGGAACAGCTGCAGTTGTAATCACAACGTGAGACTTTGCAATATATGGAGTCAATAGTTCGCGTTGCTTTGCAGCGCGCTCTTCTGTCATCTCGCGTGCATAACCGCCAGCACCTTCGAGTGATTCAAGTTCGAGTTCAATAAATGTTGCACCCATCGACTTCACTTCATCGGCAGATGATGGACGCACATCGTAGGCAGATACAACCGCACCTAAACGACGAGCCGTTGCAATCGCCTGCAAGCCAGCGACACCTGCACCAAGCACAAGGACTTGCGCAGGAGTAACGGTTCCGGCTGCAGTCATTAACATCGGGAAGAATCGCGGTGAGAGTTCAGCGCCCACGAGTGATGCGCGATAACCAGCGCATAGAGCTTGAGATGTGAGCGCATCCATTGATTGTGCGCGAGAAATTCTAGGAACTAGCTCCAAGGAGAATGCCGTGACTCCTGCAGCTACCGCGGCTTCAATTGATTCGCGCTGATTTACAACGGATAAGAATGAAATGGTGATCGCACCTTTTTTCAAGGTCGCGATTTGACCCGGAGTGAGAGCGGTAACCGAGAGAACAACATCGGCGCTCCTGAGCACATCGCCTGCAACCACTTGTGCACCTGCAGCGCGATAGGCATCATCACTTGCTTGCGCAGAAATTCCAGCGCCAGATTCAATGACCACTTCAAGGCCAAGGCGCGTTAATTTATTGATGATGTCTGGGACAAGTGCGACGCGCTTTTCGCCATCGCGGATCTCTTTAGGAACGGCTACCAACATGGAGAAAGAGTAACTAGTTACCCCTTAGTTCACCACGTGAAGCGTGATAAAGAATTGCCTGAATTGTGGTGCGACGATGCAGGGCTTCACGCCAAATGACCGATTTTGGGCCATCAATAACAGCGGCTTCAACTTCTTCACCTCGGTGGGCAGGAAGGCAATGCATGAATATTGAATCTGGCGCTGTAAGTCCCATCAGATTTTCGGTCACTGCAAAGGGAGCGAGAGCACGCATTTTCTCTGCTCGCTCTGATTCTGGATCACCCATAGACATCCATACATCTGTATAGAGAACGCTGGCATCTTTAGCTGCAATTTCAGGATCGTTGAGAACTTCAATTCGTCCACCACTGCGTGCAGCAATTTTCTCGGCTTCTGCAACAACGTGCGCATCAGGAGCCCATGATCCAGATGGAGTTGCTACTACAACGTGCGCACCCATGATTGCACCCATCGTGAGCCAGGCATGTGACATATTGTTTCCGTCACCGAGGTACACAAACTTTCTACCAGAAACATCCTTACCAAATGTCTCGCGAATTGTTAACCAATCTGCAAGAAGCTGAGTTGGATGATCGTCATCTGTAAGTGCATTAATAACTGGAATAGAAGAATGTTCGCCTAATTCGTTTACATCTGCTTGAGCAAATGTGCGCACAATCAAAGCTGAGCAATAACCGCTGATGATGCGCGCTGTATCAGCAATCGTTTCGCCGCGACCTAGTTGCAGTTCATCCCCGCGAATAAAAATCGGCGTTCCACCTAAGTGTGCAACTGCTGTCTCTGAAGCCAAACGAGTTCGAGTGCTTGGCTTTGTCATGTAAATGGCAACGCTCTTATGGGCTAGCGCATCCCGAGATTTCAATGGATCTACAGCAAAATCGGCGGAGGTAGTGAGGAGCATCTCAACATCATCGCGAGATAAATCTTGCGTACGCAGTAGGTCCTTCATCATGAAATTGTATCGGCTGCCAGTATCCTTTGGCACATGGGTTTGTTTTCACGAGGCACACGCGGCACACGCGACCTCTCGCTTGATAGCGATACAGATCTACTTACGCGCCCAGAGCTAGAAGATGATGAGGGCGGACACGATCGATATGCGCACTACATCAAGAAAGAAAAAGTCGTTGAATCGGCAGTAACCGGCAAAGCAGTCCGTGCTTTGTGTGGCAAAAAGTGGGTGCCATCGCACGATCCAGAGAAGTATCCAATATGTCCTACTTGTAAAGCTATCTTTGAGTCTTTGCCAGATAAATCAGATAAAAAAGAATCGGAATGAAGCGACTCCCTGCGCTATCAATACTTTTAGCGCTCTTTCTACTTGCTACTCCGCTACAGAACATTGAGAGCGCTGAAGCCACTAATCCACCTCGCAAAATTCTGACAGGCTGGCTGCCTTACTATTCAATGAAGACTTATCTTCCTGCAGTTCTTGCTAACGCAGATTTGATCAAAGAAATCATGCCGTTCTGGTACACCCTCAAATTTGATGGAAAGACCAAGAAACCTGTCGTCGCAGATGTTTACAAGACTGCGAATCCAAGTGTTCCGATTACAGAGCCGTTAGCCGCACTTCGAAATGCTGGAATGACGATTATTCCAACGATTACAGATGGAACAGAGAAGTTAGTTCTTGCCAATCTCATTTCAAAACCAGTTACCCGCAAACAAGTCGTGGATGCCATTATGGCTATTGTCTGTCCGCCAGACGCCAAGGATCCAAAAAAATGTGATGAGACGAAGTCTTACGATGGAATCGATTTAGATTTTGAAGGCTTTGCATTTATCGATCCGAATACAACATGGAAGGCTACTGCCCCTAATTGGGTACTTTTCATCAAAGAGTTAAGTGCCGCCCTGCATGCACAGAAGAAAATTCTTTCGGTCACTACTCCTTATCTCTTCGATCCAGCTGAAAAGCAAAAAGGTTATTTTGTTTATGCCTGGGCAGACATTGCGCCATTTATAGATCGCCTTCGAATCATGACCTACGACTATTCGACATCACGACCAGGTCCGATCGGACCTATCGCCTGGACAGAGAAGACTGTTAAGTATGCAGTTTCGATCATGCCTGCCTCGAAAGTTTATTTAGGACTTCCGGGATACGGAAAAGATTGGGTAACAAAAGTCGAAGGGGTTTGTCCATCGAATTTGGCGAAGATAATTACCCCTTCAGCTAAGGCAGGAACATTTCTGATGAGAGATGCAGCGAGTATTGCCGCTACGTATGGCGCAGTTCCGACTTACAACGAAAAGTTCGCAGAAGTCACCTTCTCTTACAAGCGTCAATACACCGGTGAGACAAGTAACGGTCTCTCGACAACGTGTACTGCAAGCCGAACTGCGTGGCATCAAAATGCACAAAGTTTTTCAGTTCGCACGCAGTTAGTTGCAAAATATCAATTGGGTGGTGTTGCTCAATGGGTCATTGGACAAGAAGAACCACTCGCAATGGTTGCAATCCGTGATGTTGCAACATCTATCGCACCGGCCCAACTTGAATCTTCTCTCTCACTTTCAACTGATGAAGTTT
>JAIXYD010000208.1 GCA_027490415.1 Streptomycetaceae bacterium | reverse complement strand
TTTCCACTAGCATCAGTAAGAATGAGGTTTCCAGTTGCTCCGGAAACTTTCCAGACAACTCCAGCAGGTGTCGAGGAAGCGCGTGTGAATCCTCCAAGGCCATCAATAGTTTGAACTAGCGTTCCTTGGAAAGGCGCTTTGAGAAAAATATATGTAATTCCATAGCTGGCAAAAGTGTTACTACTTGCAACGCCACTTCCATCTGCTAAGGCCGTAACTGCTTCAACAATTTCAGCAGACTCTGCCGGGGCGACATCGGCTTCTCCAAGTGATACATCACTTCCACGCGCGATGTAGTAATTCAAAGAAGGCGTTGTCCCGACAATTCGTTCACGCAAAACCAAAGTTTTTGATTGAGTCTCAATTGCAAGATATGGAGGCAGCACTTCACCTTGGGCCGATTGCAGCGGTGCTTTGGGTCCTTGCGTAGCAATCCATCCTGACGCGGTCACTCCATAAATTGCAGAGACGATGACGAGAGCAGAGACGGCAAAGTGGCGATAGTTCACATGAGTTGCAATAAGTCGCTCTCGAACTTTGTCGAGGATAACGACAGAGCCATACAGTGCGGCTAGTGTTGCAAGTGCAATAAAGACCCCAGCATAAATGTAGTTCGGGGTCGTGGTTCCTTTACCGGTAATGGTGAAGGCCGACGAAATAGTGGCAAGGCAGAGAAATGAGCCACCGACAATTGAAACTGTTCGTGCTCGCTCTATAGAGAACAGTCCGATTGCAATGATTAAGAGGACTGGGCTAATGAGCCACCAAGGTAGCGAACCTGCTCCACCCGGGTTAGCGGTAAAGGCAAGGTTTGCACCGCCTCCCGCAGAGAGCATTCCAATATCGATAAAGAATCGCTGTGGAGAGCTAATCATTTCTAAGCTCCACGGAATTGTGAGAGCCAGTGGAGACAGCAAAAGTGTTAGCCGACGGACCAGGCGTGCATATGGAAGTGGCTGGTCTGCAGCTTTGCGCCAAGCAATCACGTCACCAGCCATTGCTGCCAGTGTGAGGACAAGCAGGGCTATAAAAAATGGTGGAGCAAAGGCAAACATAAGTGCGAGCAAGAGGGATAGAGCTGACATTTTGCGAATCGAAAATTCATCAATTTTTCGCCACTGAATTGCCACATCGACTATGAATGGCGCAAGGATCATAATCATAAGAATTCCAAAGCGACCCGAATTTATTGCAGAGATACTTATCGGCGATATCGCATAGAGCAGAGCGGCCGAGGTGGTGATGAAGCGATTCTCGCTCACTCTCTTGACCAAGTGATGGCTTGATAAAAAGAGCAAAAGTGGCGCTGCAATAAAGAAGAGTGAAATGAACAGTGAAACATTGCCAAGGGTAAGTATCGACGCTATCGCGATGATTGGTATCCACAATGGCGAAGCGCTCTTTGTTCCTAAACCGACTTCATGCCAGGGCGCAAAATAGAACTCCCACAAATCTCTCGCTCCAGATGGTGACGGAGCCAGGGTTCCTCCCGAGACTGCGCCGATACGATTTCTCGACCAGATCAAGGTGAGTAATACGAGGAAGATAAAAACAATAACAAAGGGCTTGCGAAAGATTGAGCTCCACTTGCGGGAAACAACAGGCGTGAGCAAATCTTCTTCTTCTAACTCTTTTTCAGTAGGAAGATCTAGTAGAGATTCATCGCGAAGTGATTCTTCTGAAGGTTTGAGAATGAAATCCCTTACTGCAGCCGTACCACGATCGAGTGCTAAGCGAAGTTGCCGCCCACGTGATGGAATGAATTGAGAGACAACTCGCGAAGATACAAGGCGTGTTGATTTGCGAACCTTGCGCGCCTTGAGCAGCTCGCCTGGCTTAACCAAAAGATTACCAATGGCCAAAATTTCGTCAGCTGCATATCCAGGAAGCTTTGCAAAGAGATAACCCACGGCCCTCACGACAGCCGAACCAAAAAGTTGCAATGCAAGAAGTGGAAGTAGCCACCATGTCGCATTTGCCAGCAGAACGTATGCCGCATTCTGCCGATCCAATAGAAGCGGACGATGAAGAAGAGCACCCTTCACATCTACTTCTCGTCGCTCTGTTGCAGAGGCTTGCGCGTGATAGGCAATCGCATCTGTAACGACAATTGCGCCGTGGCCCGCAGCATGCACGCGCCAACCAAAATCAACATCATCGCGGAAGAGCTCTAGATTCTGATCAAAACCACCAAGTTCTTCAAAGACACTTCGACGAATTAAAGCCCCGGCTGTACTTACTGCCAACACATCCGCAATTCCGTCATGTTGACCTTGGTCGTATTCAGCATCCTCAAGTCCTGTCCAACGCGCACCGTTGGTCGCAATGCTTACTCCGATTTCAAGAAGATGTGTTCGATCATGCCAACCAAGTAATTTCGGTCCAGCCATCACGACGTTTGGTCGATCGGCAACGGCTGCAAGTAACGCCTCAAGTGCACCGGGTGCGGGTGCGCAATCGTCATGAAGAATCCAAAGCCACTCGTCTTCAACTGATGGCGGAAGCTTTTCAACTGCGGATGCAATCGCTGCACCAAATCCAGTTTCGCGCGACATTGTCAAAATCGGAATGCGAGCGCCTTTAAGTAACTTTGCAGATGCATCTACTGAACCTGTATCAACAGCAACGATGTGATCAAATGCCCGTGTCTGTGATGCTAGTGATGCAACGACCTCAGGCAACCACGTTGCGCCATCATGGACAACGAGAATCGCGCTGACGCGATGGGAAGACATTGCTTACGCTGGTCGACGCTTCAAACGGCGACGCTCGCGTTCGGAGAGTCCGCCCCAAATTCCAAAACGCTCATCATGGGCGAGCGCATACTCAAGACATTCTTGGCGAACATCGCATGAGAGGCAGACGCGTTTTGCTTCGCGAGTAGAGCCACCCTTTTCTGGAAAGAATGCCTCTGGATCAGTCTGTGCGCAGAGTGCGCGCTCTTGCCACGAGAGTTCAATGTTCTCGCCATTTGCTAATTGAATTGTTGGTCCAGCAGTGGGGGCTGATGGCTTGCCAGTAGATGTTCCTTCTGGGCGGATTGGCATTTGCTAATCTCCTCAAGTCATTAGGGCCCGGTCCGAGAGTGGATTTCGGGTCGCTAGGAGTGAATTACACGCGTGTAATCCCTTCCTGTCAACTCCCCAAGTACACCTTCAGGGTTACAAATTGGTCAATATTGAGGTGAATTGAGCGTGATTTCCTCGAAAAATCGACAAATATCGGCGTTAAAAATTTATTGGAAGGTTCTCGCGCTGGGAGATATATCGATCT
>JAIXYD010000161.1 GCA_027490415.1 Streptomycetaceae bacterium | reverse complement strand
GAGTGTTCAGCTGCGAGTGGTGTGAGTGCATTTTTCAAATCTGCAGTAGCCGCACCACTGACAACACATTCAATGGCAGTTACTGGATAGCTCGCAGTTCGTTGGATCCGTTCAATGTTGCCGTGGGTAGCGGCGATTGACGCAGCGATGGCAGCCAAAGCTGAAGGTTTAAGTTCCTGAGAAAGGATGACGACGTGAGTAAGTCCAGTTTTAGCCGCGATACTTTCACTTTGTTGTTCAGAGAAAGCTATCGCAATGTCGAGATCAAGAGATGATGCTTTCTCGTTCAAGTCATTTTCAACTGCCGAAGCGTGTGCACGATCGAGCGAGATGAGAATCGTGAGGATGAGTCTTGAACGGATAACCACCTGTTCGATATCCATGATCGTCAATGAGAACGGAGCAAGGGTCGAGAAGAGAGCCTCCGTGATTCCGGGACGGTCTTCGCCGGAGACCAAGATCAGGCCCGTGTAATACTCGCTCTGCTTATTCATGTGCAGAGATTATCGTGAATCACAACGTAATCTCGTCGTATTTACCTGTATTCAAGCCTTTGAAGAGATATCTTTTAGCCCGTGAGTGGTCCAGAAGTATTGCGAGTTACCGATGTCTGCGTTCGTCGCGGCACTCGGATGATCCTGGGCCCGATTACTTTTGCAATTTCTCCTGGCGAACGTTGGGTAATTCTCGGTCCTAATGGGGCTGGTAAATCTACGCTGCTCAATCTATTGGCTACTCGGGCGTTTCCGACGACTGGAAAAGTTCATGTACTCGAAAAAGAGCTCGGAAAAGTAGATCTCTTCGAACTTCGGACTCGCATCGGATTAGCTGGTGTTGGCATCTCCGAAGACATTCCGTATGAGGAGAAGGTCAGAGATGTCGTTGTCACCGCGGCGTATGCAGTTCTCGGACGTTGGAACGAAGATTATGACTTGTGGGATGAGTCCCGTGCCGTTGCATTGTTAACAACTTTCGGCGTACGCGAACTTGCAGATCGCGATTACGGAACCTTAAGCGAGGGCGAGAAGAAGCGTGTGCAAATTTCACGAGCACTCATGGCAGATCCCGAACTTCTTTTGCTAGACGAACCAACTGCTGGCTTAGACGTTGGCGGTCGTGAAGATCTCTTGCGCCGCTTCTCTGAATTCTCAAAGGATCCTGGAGCTCCGGCCACCGTAATCGTCACCCACCATATTGAAGAAATTCCAGTCGGTACTACTCATGCTCTTCTTCTCAAGGATGGAACGGTAGCGGTGAGTGGTCCAGTCCAGCAGGTTGTCACAAGCGAGCACATTACGGCTGTCTTTGGTGTTGAGGTCAATGTAGCCTTCGACGGTTCTCGTTTTTACGCACGAGCATCTTCGTGAGCCACCCAATCTTTGACGTAGTTCATCCTTCTTGGTTTCCAATACTTAAGCCGCTAGAAGATTCAATTAATGAAACCCTCGATATTGTCACACGAGGCCAATTCATTCCATCGGTTGATCGGATATTCGCCCCCTTGAGTACGCCTTTAGAAGAAATCAAAGTGGTTATCGTCGGACAGGACCCGTATCCAAATCCAGAAAATGCTGATGGTTTCGCTTTCTCCGTGCGTCCAGAAGTTTCGCCGCTTCCTGCCTCACTAGTGAACATATTTAAAGAACTAGAAAGTGACCTAGGTATTGCAATGCCTGAAAATGGAAACCTCGAAAGATGGTCAAGACAAGGTGTACTTCTGCTCAATCGCACATTGACGACAGTCCCGGGGGAGTCTCATGCTCATCAACGAAGCGGATGGATGGAGATCACAGAAGTAATCATTCGAGAGGTTGCATCGAGAGGCGCGGTTGGAATTCTCTGGGGTGGAAATGCTCAGCAGATGTCTGAATACTTTGAGTCAACTCGGGTGATAAAGAGTGCGCATCCGAGCCCACTTAGCTCATATCGCGGTTTCTTCGGTTCTAAACCTTTCTCTGCATGCAATGAGATTTTAGAGGCCTTGGGCAAGACCACAATCACATGGTGAAAAGAGATGAGGCCGGATACTCACCTGAAGTGAATACCCGGCCTCGTCTACTTAAGTTACTTAGCCAACCCAGATGTTGATAGGCGACTGCAAGAAGTAAATCATAAACAATCCTGAGACTAGCCAAAGAAGAGGATGTACCTCTTTAGCGCGACCCTGGATTGCTCTGATTACTACGTGGGTAACGAAACCGACACCAATACCGACAGAAATGTTATAGGTAAATGGCATCAAGATGATTGTAAGGAATGCTGGGATTGCAATTCCTAGATCTTCCCAGTCAATATTCTTGATCTGAGTCATCATGAGGAATCCAACAATTACCAACGCTGGAGTCGCAGCCTCGTAAGGAATGACCGCAACAAGTGGGGCGAGGAATGTTGTGAGCAGGAACAATAGACCAGTAACAACTGATGCAAGACCTGTTCGTGCACCTTCACCGACACCTGCTGCTGATTCGATGTAGCTAGTGTTAGATGAGATGCTTCCTGCACCACCAGCAACTGCTCCGAGTGAGTCAACCAAGAGGATACGGTTGTTATTTGGGACATTTCCTTCATCGTCGATCAATCCTGACTCGTGACCAATCGCAGTAACAGTACCTACGGTGTCGAAGAAGTCAGAGAGCAAAAGTGTAAAGATGAAGAGGATTGCAGTAATCAGTGGAACACGGTCAAAACTTCCAAGCAGATTAAAGTCACCAAAGAGCGAAAAGTCAGGTGTTGCTACAACTTCTGCAGGCATCGCAGGAACGTTGAGATTCCAACCCTTTGGATTTACAGCACCGGTTGCACCGTTAAACAGTGGACCGATTTTGAATGCTGACTCGATCGCGATTGCAGCAGCTGTTGCTACGACAATGCCGATCAGAATTGCACCCTTGATCTTTTTGACCATAAGAGCGATTGTGAGGAGGAGTCCGAAACCAAAGACGATGATAGGCCAACCAACTAGGTTTCCATTATCTCCAAGGGTTACAGGGACTGGACCAGTGCCGGTGCGACGAACAAAGCCTGCATCAACGAGACCGATGAGGGCGATGAATAATCCGATACCTACTGAGATTGCGATCTTCAGCTGTCCAGGTACGGCGCGGAAAACTGCGCCACGGAATCCCGTGAGAACAAGAATAGTGATGATGATTCCTTCGATCACTACCAATCCCATTGCATCTGCCCACGTCATCTGTGAAGCGATACCAACTGCAACGAATGTGTTCAAGCCTAAGCCTGTTGCGAGCGCGAGAGGGTAGTTACCGAGAACTCCCATGAGAATTGTGAGAATGCCAGCCATCAAGGCTGTCATTGCGGCAACGAGTGCCAAGTTTGGAGCATCTCCGCCACCGATATATTTTCCATCTGCATCTTTGGCTAGACCAATGATCAGTGGGTTAAGCGCGACGATGTAAGCCATAGTAAAGAACGTGACGACTCCGCCACGCACTTCCTGTGCCACTGTCGATCCGCGCTCGGATATTTTGAAGTAACTATCGAGCATATTGAACCTTCCTCATTTTGTTATCGGGGGTGGTTGCGACCCCGTGTGAAATGACGGCTCACAGACCGATCGAGGGTGGGGATGCCTTTGATGGGGTCAAAATATCTGACCAGGCTAGTTACTTTGAGGTTAGGCGCGCTAAAAGGCCGAAGGAAATCGCCACAGATTG
>JAIXYD010000148.1 GCA_027490415.1 Streptomycetaceae bacterium | reverse complement strand
TGATCGCACTGGGAATTACTATTGAAGATAGCGCACAAGGGCCACGATGGTCGATCACACGAAGTGAGAGTAAATAAATGGCCGGTAATTCAAAACCACGTGGCGCAGTTCGCGGATCTAAGAAGGGTCCAACAACAGGATCTGGTGGAAATAACAAACGTCGCCTTGAAGGCAAAGGACCAACACCAAAAGCGGAAGACCGTCCTTATCACGCAGCTGCAAAGCGAAAGAAAGCTGCTGAGAAGAAAGATGGAAAGCGCGGCGGAACATCTTCACCACGTGCTGCCTCGTCTCCTCGTGGTCGTAGCGAGAAGCCAAAGGGTGAGATTGTTTCTGGTCGTAACGCAGTTCTTGAAGCGCTTCGCGAAAATGTTCCAGCAACCGAGTTAATTGTTGCTCGCAGCATTGATGTTGATGATCGTGTTGCCGAATCACTCAAGCTCGCGCTCCATCATGGACTTAACATCCGCGAAGTACACCGTGCTGAGATCGAAAACATCAACGCTAATAGCCAAGGAATTATTCTTGCAATTAAGCCTTATCAGTATTCAAGTTTCCAGGAGATTGCAGAACAAGCTAATCATCCAATGATGATCATCGCACTTGATGGTGTGACAGATCCACGCAACCTCGGTGCGATTGTTCGTAGCGCATCAGCATTTGGTGCAGCCGGAGTTGTCATGACTGAACGCCGTGCTGCTGCAATGACAGCAGCTGCATGGAAGTCTTCAGCTGGAGCGGCTGCTCGCCTACGGGTTGCACAGGTAACAAACCTTGCTCGAACCATTGAAGATGCACAGAAATTAGGATGTTTTGTAGTTGGTCTTGATGGCGAATCTGACGTGACTTTGAGCGAGATGAAGGTTGCCAAGGAACATCTAATGATCGTTGTCGGCAGCGAAGGCAAAGGTCTTTCACGACTTGTTCGTGAAAAGTGCGACCTCGTCGTATCAATTCCAATTATGGCTAGCACCGAATCTCTCAACGCAAGCGTTGCAACATCGATTGCGATGTTCTGGGTAGACGAGCAGCGCCGTAAGAAGTAGTTGGAGAAACAGATGATCTATAACCGTTTCGTTGTCTGCGGTGATTCCTACAGCGAAGGAATGACCGATGAGATGGTTGATGGTCTCTATCGTGGGTGGGCAGATCGCGTTGCTGATGGATTAGCAAAGAAGTCACCAACATTTACATATGCCAACCTTGCTATCCGCGGAAAGCTATTGCCTCAAGTAATCCAAGACCAAGTTCCGATTGCACTTACTTATGTCACGGGTCCAGACACTTTGGTCTCCTTCCATGCCGGCGCAAATGATGCACTTCGTCCTGGCTTTGACGCAGCGTTAGCAAAAGAGAGATATCAAGGCGCGGTGCGAAAGTTAGCCGCAAGTGGCGCCACGATCATGCTCTTTACTGTTCTTGAAGATACGGGCAATTCAGGGCGAGGTTCAAAGCTCTGGCAAGAACGTTTCGGAGCATTCAATAAAGGTGTTCGTGAAATAGCAGCCGAAGTCGGAGCGATTATTGTTGATGCAAATCAAGAACGCTTCTTTAGCGATAAGAGATTCTTGGCATTCGATCGACTTCATTTAAATTCAATGGGACATAGCCGTTGTGCAGATGCAGTTTTAGAAAAGCTTGGCTACGAATTTGATCCAGGATGGCGAACACCTTTGCCTCCAGCAACACCAACACCTTGGATTAAAGAACGCGCTGTTGGTGTGATGTGGTTCTTTGTCTTCGCGCTGCCTTGGATTATCCGTCGTCTGCGTGGTCGTTCGTCAGGAGATGGACGAGTATGTAAGTATCCAGCGCCTATTTCATGGCCGAAACGATGAAATTCTCCCTAAGTGCGTTCGTACGTAACCTTCTGTTCACCCAAACCTTAAACACTAGTACTGTGGTCAAGATGCAGAACTTAACCGATCGTGAGATCAGCTGGCTCGCATTTAACCAGCGCGTATTAGAGCTGGCTGAAGATAAATCTCTTCCCTTGCTCGAAAGAGTTCGATTCCTGACGATCTTCTCTTCAAATCTCGATGAGTTTTACATGGTTCGAGTTGCATCCGTTTTGCGCAAAATTGAAAACAATATCTCGACAATTAATTCGGCTGGCTTTGCCCCGCAAGAACTCCTTGCAGAGATCTCACGCATCGTAAAAGATTTAGTCGCACATCAATATCGAATTTTTGAACAGGATTTACGACCAGCACTGGCTAAAGAAGGTATTGAGCTAATTACTTGGAAGGATTTGAAATCAGATGAGAAAGCGCATTTGCAAGAGTTGTTTAAGGCTCGGATTTTCCCTGTCCTCACTCCACTTGCAGTAGACCCATCTCATCCATTCCCTTATATCTCCGGACTTTCTCTTAACTTAGGTGTTCGGGTAATTAATCCAGATACAAAGGAAAAGTTCTTTGCACGTGTAAAGGTTCCACCAATTTTAAGTCGTTTGATCCCTACCTCAGATAACTCCACTCGCTTTATTCCGCTTGAAGATCTCATCGCACAGAACCTCGATCAACTCTTTCCTGGAATGGATATCGGCGGTCATCTCACATTCAGAGTTACCCGAAATCAGGATTTAGAAATCGATGAAGATGATTCAGAAGATTTGTTGACCAGTCTTGAGCAGGAACTTTTGCTCCGCCGCTTTGGTCCGCCGGTACGCCTTGAAGTGGAAGAAGGCGTTAATCAAGAGTTGTTAACGATGTTGATGGAAGAACTAGAGATTGATCCGCTTAACGTTATTCGTTGTGGTCACCCCGTGAATCTCCAAGATCTCAGCAAGATCGCAGATCTACGCATTCCGGCGCTGCACTTTCCTGCATTTAACTCAAAAACTCCACGGGCGCTGATTGGAATTGATGAAGAAGACCACGATGTCTACTTCTCGGCACTGCGCCAAGGCGAGATCTTGCTTCACCACCCATATGACTCTTTTACGCACTCGGTAGTGGACTTTCTCAATCACGCCGCCGCAGACCCTAAGGTTTTGGCAATTAAGCAAACTCTCTACAGAACATCAGGTGACTCACCCATCGTTGCAGCGCTGATCGAAGCAGCCGAAGCGGGTAAGCAAGTCTTGGCGGTTATTGAAATTCGTGCACGCTTTGATGAACAAGCAAATGTGCGCTGGGCGAGAAAGCTCGAAGCAGCCGGAGTGCATGTTGTCTATGGATTGATGGGCTTGAAGACTCACGCCAAACTATCTTTAGTAATTCGTGATGAACAGAGCGGTATTCACCGTTACGCACACGTTGGAACTGGAAATTACAATCCAAAGACTGCTCGTACATATGAAGATCTTGGAATCCTTAGCGCCGATGAAGTACTTACAGAAGATCTAGCTAAGCTCTTTAACCAACTGTCAGGTTTTGCACCACAATCAACCTATTCACGCCTACTTGTTGCACCAAAAACATTACGTCCTGAACTACTAGCAAAGATTGATCGTGAAATTTCGCATGCGCGCGCGGGTAAACCTGCGCACATTCGACTCAAACTCAATTCGATTTTGGATGAAGAGTTTTGTGCAAAGTTCTATGAAGCATCGCAAGCAGGAGTAAAGATTGATCTCCTGGTGCGCGGCATTTGCTCGGTGCAAGCTGGAGTTGAAGGACTTTCTGAGAACATCACAGCACGATCTGTACTAGGACGTTTCCTCGAGCACTCGCGCATCTTCTATTTCCTTAACGATGGCGATCCTGAATTCTGGATTGGATCAGCCGATCTCATGCACCGCAATCTTGATCGCAGAGTTGAATGCTTAGTTCGTATCTTCGACCCATCACACATTCGCCAACTCGATGAGATTTTAAACATTGGAATCTCAGATCAGACACAGAGTTGGCGTTTAATTGGGCAACGTTGGACTCGCCAAGCTACTGCCGAAGATGGCACACGTTTAGTTGATGCACATTCACACCACCTCAACAAGAATCTGAAGGGCAGTTAATGACTACAGCCGGTCGCGTAGATCGAATCGATGGTGCAGGAGCAGTACTGTGGCAATCGGTTGAAGGTGACAAAAGTGGCGATGAGATTCGCATTGCCGTCATTCATCGCCCGCGTTATGACGATTGGTCACTTCCTAAGGGGAAAGTGGATCCAGGTGAGAGCCATATTCAGGCAGCATTTCGTGAAGTTCTCGAAGAGACCGGCGTTAAAGCGATCTTCGGCCCTGAAATCGGCACTGTTGATTACGAAGTTGAAGGCGTAACAAAAGAAGTTCGCTATTGGTTGGCGCGAGCATCGGTCTATAACGCAGCTACTCCAAATCCAGAAGAAGTTGATCAGATTGAATGGCTTTCGATTGCAGATGCCATTGCAAAGCTGAGTAACAGTGATGATCGAGAGATTGTTCGTATCGCGCAAGAGTTTGGTTTTGGTTCAACAGCGTTGATCTTGTTACGCCATGCAAAGGCGCTTAAGCGAGATCTTTGGGATGGCGATGATGGCGATCGCCCGCTAGAACATATGGGACAGATCCAGGCAGCACGGATTCCAGCGATCTATGCTCCATATGCGATCGAAAAGATTTACAGCTCAGATGCGATCCGATGTATTCAAACAATTGAGGCGATGGCAGCAGAGTATGGAATTACACCTATCTTTGCCTCTGAAATCAGCGAGACGGGATTCGAAAAAAATAGCGAAAAGTCTCTTGATTATGCACTTAATGTAATGAATGAGAATAAAACTTCAGTGATGTGTAGCCACAATCCAGTGCTGCCTAAGTTAGTGAAGAAGCTGATCGGCAAGAAAAACTTCAAGCGACTTTCGGCTGAATTAAAGCCAGGAGATTCATTTGTCTTGCACCATCGCAATGGTGAAGTCATCGCTGTCGATTGGACCCCAGCACCTAAGTCGGAGAAGACGCCGTAAGGCTTACTTTTCCATCCAATCAAGCCATTTAAGAACAATTCCTTCGCGTAGCGCCCACGGACAAATTTCTACCTCTTTAATCTTCAGGTGACTCATTACCGCTTCAGCGACGATCGCACCTGCCAGCAACTGCTTTGCTCTACTCGCTGAAACACCAGGTAGCCCGGCACGTTGTGAGTTAGTGAGGTCTTTGAGCTTGTCGATCGCCGAGACAAGGGCGCTGTGTTCAAGAGTTTTTGGACTGTCGCTATACCAATGATCTGTGAGCCGAGCCAGAGTTCTGAAAGTTTTACTGGTTGCAACAATACGATCTGCTTTGTGTACTAAAAGTTCACCAGTTACGGATTCTGATACTTGTTCACGAGAAAACTGTGTCAGGGCTTTGATGCTCTTACCCGTATACGGATCTCCAGTTAAAAACTCTCGAGTCATTCGTGCAGCACCAATCGGTAGCGAAAGAGTGCTGCTTGCCGACTCATCGTTACCAACAGCCATTTCAAGGGATCCGCCACCAATATCCAAAACAAGAAGTCGCCCTGAAGACCAGCCGAGCCAACGACGTGCTGCTAAAAATGTTAACTGTGCTTCTTCATCACCCGAAAGAATTTGAAGATCGATCTCATGAGTCTCTTGAAGCTTGTCAATAATTTCATTTCCGTTATTTGCTTCGCGAATTGCAGATGTAGCGAATGCGAGAATCTCTTCGCATTTGAATTCTTCGGCGTGCTTAAGCACTTCAGTAATTGCGTGATTGAGTAATTCAAAACCCTCATCAGTGATGTGGTTGTTTTTATCTAGGTACTCGGTCAGGCGGAGCTCAAATTTTTGGCTTGATGCTGGTGTGGGGCGGGCTCCAGGGTGGGCATCGACGACTTGAAGATGGATCGTGTTCGATCCCATATCAAGCACGCCTAGTCGCATGGACGTAACCTAGTCCACACGGCGCGATTTTCTTATTATCCGAACGCCTGCAATAATTACGCCCCGTTGCATCTGATGCGACAGGCCTCCCTAGCTCAGTGGTAGAGCATCCGCCTTGTAAGCGGAAGGTCGTCAGTTCAATCCTGACGGGGGGCTCCAGGCAACAACTTTGAGTGAGACAAATCTATCCGGCACATTTTTTAGCCGGCCTTGGTGAAAGATAATTTCTGATTCCGAAATTTCAATCTTGATATTCATCGCAAGGAAAGTCTCAAGGAAAACACGTGCCTCAACTTCAGTGACATGGTTACCGATACATGTGTGAGGACCAAAACCAAAGCTCAGATGTGGGTTGCGTTCTCGGTCAAGATCTATCTCAAGTGGGTTTGCGAAAACCGTTTCATCGAAATTTCCTGAGATGAAACTCATCGATACGTATCGATCAGGAGGAAGTTCTTCTGTTGAACTCTCCGGAACCGTAGTGCGGTTCATTGCCGGTAGCGGTGAGAGAAAGCGAAGCAGTTCTTGAACGGCCCTCGGAATCAGATCAGGATTCGCTCTGAGTCGATCGGCATCTTCAGGATGTTTCGCAAAGTGCCAGAGGGATCCCGTGAGCAACTTGATCACAGTATCTCGACCACCAGCTAAGAGGACACCTGCGATACCTCTAAATTCACTTTCTGAGATTTGGATACCGTCAATTTCTAGTGATGCTATTTCTTGCCAAACATCTTTCGTTCTTCCCTCTAGCGCCTCCTTATAGATGCGATCTAGATAGCGATGAAGAACCGCCCCATCTCTTACTTCAGATTCTGCAGTCCACACATCTGATCCCCACGAGACCCACTCAGCAACATCCTGAGGCCTTCTATAAATAACTCCAAGATTTTCCATCACCAATGGGAGTACTAAATCTGCGACTACATCTAATCCGGTGTTCTGAAAGTACTGATGTAGTAATCGATCTGAAATGCTCGCAAACTCATCAGCGTGAGACTCAATCACAGGTTTTACAAACTGTGGTGCTAATAATGATCTATATACATGGTGCTTTGGAGGATCTACTTCAAGAGGAATTTGGCGGTAATCACGTACATCTGAATCACCTTGCAAGTCAGATGAGTATTTTTGAGTATCTCGCAGTGCGATTCGAAGGTCTGCATGCCCATGAATCACTTTCTCGCTTTTGCTGTGAGACACCGTCATAGTGGCACGATATTTGAGCTGATTAACCTTGTAAAGTAAGGCAGCGCTTCCAGATGGGATCGACTGTTCTAGATTCACGAAGGGATCGACGAGATGGAAAATCAAAAATTTGATCCTTCACAATTTGGTGATCTCATCTCTGCCAACTCTGATTATGCGCAGACATTTAAGTACAGCGAACTCACCGGATCAGCCGCTCGCGGATTAGCGATTGTCACCTGCATGGATTCACGAATCAATCCACTTTCGGTAGTTGGAATGCGATCAGGCGATGCCAAGATTTTGCGTAACGCAGGAGCTCGAGTGACTGAAGATGTATTGCGCACACTTGTTCTAGCTACATATCTGCTTAACGTTGATCGCATTCTTGTTATGCCACATACAGATTGTCGAATGGCACAGAGCGATGAGTCGAATATTCATGAAATTATTGAAAGTAAATTTGGTGTCGATACTCGCAGCATTGAATTTCGCGTAACTAAGGATCAAGAAGCTGCGCTCAAATCAGATGTATCGAGTATTCGCAACTACCCACTTATTCGTGAAGGTATATCTGTTGCCGGTGCAATTTATGATGTAAAAACAGGAGAGATCGACTTTAAAGACTTCTAACTCCAAAGTCACTAAAGACTAGGGTTTGTCCGTTTGATTGGCATGCGTGTTACTGGATAGCTCAGATCGCTTAAAAATTCGGCAATCAGCGCCTGCACTATTGCGGGTTTTTCTTTGACCAACCCGTGTGAAGTTCCGGGCACTATTGCTAATTGACCAAGTGGAAGTCTTTCAAAGAGATCAATCGTGTGATCATGGCGTACAACATCATCATCTCCTGCCATAACCAACACTGGACATTGGATTGTGGCTAGATCACTTTGTGCAATATCAGGTTCAAGTTTCCAGATTGCACTCATTTT